>CAMQOJ010000395.1 GCA_947003375.1 uncultured Lachnospiraceae bacterium | reverse complement strand
TGATAGGAGGGTATTATATGGCAAAAGAAATGATTGCAATGCTTCTTGCCGGCGGACAAGGCTCCCGTCTGTATGCTCTGACAGAGAAGCTTGCAAAACCGGCAGTTCCTTTTGGCGGGAAGTACCGTATCATCGATTTCCCCCTTTCTAACTGTGTCAATTCGGGAATCGATACAGTGGGCATCCTGACCCAGTACCAACCCCTGGTGCTGAACGAGTACATCGGAAACGGCCAGCCCTGGGACCTGGATCGTCTCTATGGCGGGGTACATGTGCTGCCGCCCTACCAGAAGGCCAGCGGCTCCGACTGGTACAAGGGCACGGCAAACGCGATTTACCAGAACATCTCTTTCATCGAAAGGTATGACCCCCAGTACGTCATCATCCTTTCCGGCGACCAGATTTGTAAGCAGGACT
This sequence comes from uncultured Lachnospiraceae bacterium, assembly GCA_947003375.1. Lineage (GTDB taxonomy): Bacteria > Bacillota > Clostridia > Lachnospirales > Lachnospiraceae > Acetatifactor. The sequence continues at coordinate 4,082 of CAMQOJ010000395.1, read as the reverse complement.
ACAGCGACTTCTTAAAGTTCCACAAGGAGAAGAACGCGGAGTTCAGCGTGGCCGTCATGGAGGTGCCCTGGGAGGAGGCTTCCCGGTTCGGCCTGATGGTGGCGGACAAGGACGACCGCATCACGGAGTTCCAGGAGAAGCCCAAGAATCCCAAGTCCAACCTGGCATCCATGGGCATCTACATCTTTAACTGGGACATCCTGAAGAAGTATCTGGAGGAGGACGAGGCGGATTCGAATTCCGAGAACGATTTCGGCAACAACATCATCCCCAACCTGTTGCGGGACAACCGCAGGATGTACGCCTATCATTTCAATGGCTACTGGAAGGACGTGGGGACGATTTCCTCGCTCTGGGAGGCCAACATGGAGATTTTAGATCCCGAGCACAGCGGCATCAACCTGTTCGACGAGGACTGGAAAATCTACAGCCGTAACAGCGGCATGACCGGCCACAAGGTCAGCGCAGGCGGCGTGGTGGAGAATGCCATGATTACAGACGGCTGCAGGATCAAGGGCACTGTAAAGCACTCCATCCTCTTCGCAGGCGTCAAGGTAGAGAAGGGCGCGGTGATCGAGGACGCAGTGGTGATGGGCGGCACAGTGATTAAGGCAGGAGCTACCGTGAAGCATTGTATCGTGGCGGAGAACGTGACCATCTGCGAGAACGCCGTGGTAGGCGCCATGCCAACGGAAAGCGAGAACGGTGTGGCCACCGTGGGAGCAGGGGTGACCATCGGTGACAATGCCAAGGTGGGGCCCAATGCTATGGTAAGGAATAATGTGGAAGGCGGTGGAGAAGAATGGTAAACTCAAATACAAGTGCACTCGGTATTATTTTCCCCAACAGCTATGACGCGTTGGTTCCGGATTTGGTGAACGTGCGTTTGATGGCTTCCATCCCCTTTGCCAGCCGTTATCGTCTCATTGATTTCATCCTGTCCAGCATGAGCAACTGTGACATCGACAATATTTCAGTGATGGTGAACAACAATTACCATTCTCTGATGGATCATCTGGGCTCCGGCCGTGAGTGGGATCTGGTGCGGAAGAACGGCGGTTTACATATCTTCCCTCCTTTCATGGAGAAGAGCGCCAAGCCTTACACGGGGCGCGTGGGCGCGCTGGCCAACATCCTGGACTTCCTGCGGGACGAGAGGGAGAAGTACGTGGTCATCACGGATACCAACATCGTGGCCAACATCGATTTCAGCGATATGATTCGGTTCCACATTGAGAGCGGCGCGGATGTGACCATTGCTTACAATGAGCAGGAGCTTCCGGAGAGCCTGGTGAAGAACCAGTCCAATGACCTGGGTTATTATTACACCTTCGGCCTGGAGAAGGGCAGGATCCGGAAAATCTATGTGAATGCCAAGGATACGGGTGTCCAGAACTTCTCCATGAACATGTTCGTGGTGGAGCGGGAGCTGCTGATTGACCTGATTAATACGGCCTTTGTCCGCGGACAGGAGTACTTCGAGCGGGACGTGCTGCTGCCCCAGCTGAACAAGATGAACGTTCAGGCGTATAAATACGAGGGCTATATCGCACGCATCTGCGATATGAAGAGTTATTTCGATGAGAACATGAAGCTCCTGGACGATTACAACCTGGACGCGCTGTTCTCGGGAGGCCCTATCTACACGAAGATTCGTGACGACAATCCCACCAGGTACATCGAGGGCGCGAAAGTGCAGAACGTGATGGTGGCTGACGGCTGTGTCATCGAGGGCGAGGTTGAGAACAGTATCCTGTTCCGTGGCGTGAAGGTGGCAAAGGGCGCGAAGGTGAAGAACTGCATCCTGATGCAGGATACCGTGGTGGAGGCCGGCGCGCAGGTGGAATACCTTGTGATGGACAAGAACGTCACCATCACCGCAGGCAAGGACATGAAGGGGACTTCCACATATCCGGTGTATATCGGGAAATTCCAGACAGTATGAGCGCGCAGGACAGGACATCCCCATGACAGCATGGGACTGACTTCACGGGAGGGGATTCCTGTCTGTAACGCATACTACCATGAGAGAATCCAGTCCAGGGGGCCGGATTCTCTTTTTTCCTTGCATTTCCCGCCATCTTTTCATATAATGGTACAGGGAATCCGGTTCTGCCCGGATTTCCAGGGGAGGAAAGCGTGAAGAGGGAATTGGAGGATAAGTAATTATGGGAAGAGAAGATTATGCAAGAGCATACAGGGCAGGGAAGAAAGACTATCAGGCCCGGATGCTTCGGGGAGAGAAGCCCACGCTGGCAGTGCTGGACGACATCATGCCGGAGAAGGGGCATTATCATGAGGTGCCCTTAGGCACGATACAGGTTCCGATTGAGCGCATCGTGGGGACGAAGACGGTGGGGAGGAGCAATTCCTTCGCGGGAAACTTCATGCCCATCCTGCGGGACAGCTCCGAGTTTGCCGCCAAATGGGCGAACCTCAGCGAATATCAGAAGAACGAGGGCATCCAGGATGCCATCAAGGTCTATGAATACATGAACAAGTTCTATGTGGAGGAGGGCAACAAGCGGGTCAGCGTCATGAAGTATTTTGGCGCGGTGTCGATTCTGGGCAATGTGATCCGTATCGTGCCCCAGCGCACGGACGAAAAGGAGAACAGGATCTACTTCGAGTTCCTGGACTTCTATCAGGCCGCGCCCATCAACTATATCTGGTTCTCCAGAGAGGGGAGCTTTGCGAAGCTGCAGAAGATCGTGGGCAAGGAGCCCGGAGAGGAATGGACGAAGGATGAGCTCCTGAAGTTCAGCGCCCTTTACACCAGGTTCGGCGCGGAATACAACGCGGAGGGCGGCAGCAAGCTGGCCATCACCCAGGGGGATGCCTTCCTGGCGTTCATCACCCTGTACGGATATGATGAGGTGGACGAGAAGACCACCAATGAGCTGAACGAGCTCATCAAGAAGAGCTGGGAGGAGTTCGAGCTCCTGCAGGAGCAGGGGGACATCGACCTGAAGATGGAGCCCAGCCATGAGAAGAAGCCAAAGCCGCTGCTGAGCATGCTGCTCCCGCTGAGCGGGCCTGAGGTAAAGGCGGCGTTCATCTATGAGAAGACGCCGGGGACTTCCGCGTGGACCTACGCCCATGAGCTGGGCAGGCTCTATCTGGAGCAGACCTTCCCGGACGAGGTGAGCACGGTGGCCTATGAGAACGGGACGGAGGAGAATGTGGAGGGCCTGATCGCGGACGCCATCCAGTCGGGCTGCAACCTGATCTTCACCACCACGCCGCCCTTTGTGCAGGCCAGCGTGAAGGCTGCCATCGCAAATCCGGATGTGAAGATCTTAAACTGTTCCCTGAATACATCGCACCGCTATATCCGCACATACTATTCCCGGATGCACGAGGCGAAGTTCCTGATGGGGGCCATCGCCGGGGCCATGGCGGAGAACAACAGGCTGACCTATATCGCGGATTACCCTATTTTCGGCTCCATCGCCAATATCAACGCCTTCGCCCTGGGAGCGAAGATGATCAATCCCCGGGCCAAGGTCTATCTGGTGTGGTCTTCCATGAAGGAGACGGACATGGAGAAGGAGATGCGGGAGACGGCGTCGGCCTGTATCTCGGGCCGGGATATGGTGATTCCGGAGGAGGCGTCCCGGTTCTTCGGCATCTACCATGTGGAAGGCGGGCATCCCAGGAACCTGGCCATGCCCCTGTACCACTGGGGGAAATTCTATGAGGAGCTGATCCGGACGATCATGGACGGCACATGGAAATACGATGACAACGCGTCCACCACCAAGGCGATCAACTACTGGTGGGGCATATCGGCAGGCGTCATCGATGTGGTCTGCTCCAGGCATCTGCCCCTTGGGACCAGGCGCCTGGTGGAGCTGCTGAAGCATACCATCAGCGCGGAGGAATTCAATCCCTTCTCCGGCATCCTGTACTCCCAGAACGGAGTGGTGCAGGACGACCCGAACCGGGTGATGCTGCCTGAGGAGATCATGACCATGGACTGGCTGGCGGAGAACGTCATCGGCTCCATCCCGAAGAAGGAAGAGCTGAAGGAGCAGGCGGAGCCGGTCATCAAGCAGCAGGGCATAACGAGCGGAAGCTAG
>CAMQOJ010000394.1 GCA_947003375.1 uncultured Lachnospiraceae bacterium | reverse complement strand
GCTTCTCCTCTTTTCCCCTAATGATAAAGCTCCCGTCCGTTATCCTCTTGACTTCGTCCCCATCCTGCTGGTTGATATAATGTGTCTCAGGGGAAAGAACCACCTCTTCTTCACCGGTATACTGTTCTGAGAACACTTCATTGATGACAGGTATAATCAGGCTGCTGCAATCATTCAGCATTGTCCGGAACACGTCATCATATGGAGTGTTGACCGCACTGCTTTTGTATTGGGGCTCCATTTATGGTTCCCTCCTTTCGCGTAAAGCCTTTCTTTATCTATTCATGATTCTACCATAAAAATCCGTCCATAGCAAGAAATCCATTTCTTTGCAGCGCCTGTAATATGAGCGGGTTGCCGGCTTACAGTACCATGTTGCGCTCTATTTTGGCTATCCCTAATCTGCCTGGCAAAGAGCTCCGGTTTCATGGATGGGTGTACGCTGTATCCTTCCCATGTCCCCTTGCTCCTAAAATATATTTGGCCAGAGCCGTTACTGCCTATTGTTTCCATAATATATCGGCTTTGGCCGCAATCTGCTTGTGAGCCTCTTCATTGGCGGCATAATTCTTTGCGGTGGCATTAATGTCCTCATGACCCAGGAGATTTGCAGCAAGGCGGATGTCGCCGGTTCCTGATAAAGGGCAGTTCCGTAGGCGCTGCGGGGGTTATGGGGGGATATGCGTCCGCACTGCTGCGGCTGTCGTCAGCTTCTTTCGCGCTCTACGCGCTTGAGCTTCTTCCCTGTCTCTCTGTAATATGGGGCAAAACGAATCTCCGGGAGGACGAAATTCCTGTCCTGCGCCAGTTTCTGGAACTCCGCCAGCACCTGCGCCTTCTCCTCTGCCCCGACGTCCGCGTAAACCGTGATGCTGCCATCCCGCTTCTGCACAATCCGGTATTCCGCATGGTTTCTGTCTTGTTTTCGTCCAGGGTTCCTGTCACATTTTTCCGCAGAGTCCCTGTCTCGTTTTACCGCAGTACCCTCATCCCTTTTTCCTGCAGAGTCCTCGTCTCGTTTTACCGCAGCCACTTCGTTCCCTTTTCCCGTAGCGCCCTCGCTCATTTTTCCCGCAGAGCCTTCAATTCTTTTTTCCGTAAAGCTCTCAATCCCTTTTTCCCCAGCGCCCTCATCCCTTTCCTCCTCCGCGAACAGAACGCACCGGCGGATGAAGTCCGGGAACACTGTCTTTTTCTGCCCTTTTCCGTCCAGAAAGACAAATATGTCGTCTTCTCTGCCCTCTATCTTCTCCAGCGCCAGGAAAGGGCTCCCGCAGCCGCAGGGGCTCTCTTTTTCCACCAGGATGTCGTTGAGCCGGTAGCGGATGATGGGCTGCGCCTTCCGCTGGAAATCCGTCACGATGGGGACGAACCGGTTCCTGTCCAGGTATTCCCGCTCAATCCGCACGATGTCCTCATTCAGATGGAGCGTCCCCCGGGCACAGGTGGATGCCAGGCACCCTTCCGTGCACTGGTAGACCTGGTGGATCACCTCCAGGCAGAATGCTTTTTTCAGGTAAAGTTCATCCTCCCGCTCCAGCACCTCGGCGATGGAGATCACGGTGCCCGGGGAAATGTGCAGGTTTCCCTGCTCCCTCTCCCGAGCCAGCATGAGGAGCAGGGACGGCTGCCCGGCCAGGATTGCGGGCTTTGTCCTTTCCAGCCGCTCTTTGTGCTCCTCCATGTCCCGGTAGATGTCGAAGAAGTGGAACCGGATGTTCCTGGAGCTCACCGCCTGGTACAGGTTGCTGTCAGCCCGCATGAAAAAGGCGATGTCCAGGGAATCCAGGATGCTCCCCGGCAGGAATCTGGCCAATATGTAGCCCGCCCAGCGGTTCTTCTCCCCATCGGACACCAGGAAGATACCCCGGCGCCCGGAAGTGCCGGAGCTCAAGCCCACGGTGACCCCCCTGAGCTTCGGGGCGAAATCCCTCTCCCGCTCCGCCCGGAGGGCAAAGGCTTCCGCTTCCGCCCGCCGGATGCCCACTGTGTTCAGGGTGTCGAAATGCGCCATCAGGAAGGCTTTGTCCATAATCGGATAGTCCTGGAGCTCCCTTTTCCCGCTATAGAGTGCGGCATGCGCCGCCACATAGTCCAGGTGCTTTTTCAGCTTCTTTTCCTGCCATTTTTCCAAGGCTTCTCTGTCTTTAAAGGGGCGGCGGTATTTATAATAAAGGTAATAGAGCAGCACTTTCAATCGGTCAGCCACAGTCCTTTCACGCTCCCTTCTGATGGCTGAAGACTACCCTGATTTGGGGATAGTCCCTTTTCATGCGGCAGATTCTCTTAAGGCTGTCCTCATAGGCGGCGAAGTCCTTCTGGAGCAGTCTGGGCAGAAGCCGCATCCGCCGGGTGGCCTTTACCAGGTCGCTGCCCCAGCAGGCATCCGCCGCCAGGAAAAGGCTCACATCCGGAATCCAAAGTCCCATCTGTCCCCTGGCGTGCCCCTCCAGCCTGACGGCGATGGCGCTGCCGTCCCCGAAGAGGTCATACGCCTGGCCGAAGTATCTGTTCAGGAAATGGTTCTCCAGAGGGTTCCCGGGGATGTGCCGTTTTTCAATACTGCCTTTCGGCGGCAGGAGGTTTCGGAACACCAGGTTGCGGATGCGGGGGCGCTCCAGCGCGTCCAGGGTCTCCCCAAAGGCCACCAGCCGGCAGCCGGGGAACCGGGAGAGGCCTCCTATGTGATCCGGGTGGGCGTGGGATAACAGGATTGTCTTCACGGTTTCCGGGGGGATGCCGTCTTTTTTCAGTCTTTCGCAGATGCCCTCTTCCTTCCCCAGCCTCACGGGATTCAGCAGACGGTACAGCCACAGCCCCGGCCCGCCCCGGAAAATCTCCTCCGAGTAGCCGGTGTCGTATAGGATGTGGCCCAGCTCCCGGTGGCGGATGAGGGCGGCTCTGGCGGGGAATTCCCTCTTTTCCCATCTCATTCCCCGGAACATGATGCCTAAGCGATTGGTGCAGGAGCCGCAGGGGTAGATTTTTACCTCTTCTACCTTGCCTGGGGACGTCGGGAGGTGGGGCTGGCCTGGCTTTCTCCCCGCTTCTGCCCCACAATCCGAACTGGCGGGGTATGTCCTGGTTCTTTTTTGGCTGCTTTTCTCTTCTCCCTTGTGAGAGCCTGTCCCATGGTTCGCTTTCCACCAGGCGCCGTATTCCCGGATGGATTCCTCCAGGGTCTTCTCCGGCACATAGCCAAGGATCTCCCTGGCGGGGCTGATGTCCATGGTCTGGGCATAGCCCAGAGTGCAGACGGTATAGCGGGTCAGGGGCGGCTCCCCGGCAAGTCTCAGGGTGCGGTACAACCATTCCAACCCTCCCGCCAGGGCGTACACCAGGCCGAAGGGAAGCCGCCTGTAACGGGGCTCCTCCCCTATGGCTCTCAGGAACTGCTCCAGGATGTTCCGGAATTCCATGGGCTCTCCGTTGGTGATGTTGAACGCCCTGCCAGGGGCTTTCTCCGCGGTCAGGGACAGTTCACAGGCCAGCGCCACGTTCTCCACGCTGGTGAGATCCACCAGGTTGCGGCCTTCCCGGAAGAGGGGGATTCCCGTTTTGGCGTTGGCGGCGAGGATCCTGGGCACCAGGCTGGTGTCCCCGATGCCGATCAGCCCCCGGGGTCTGAGGATCACTGTCTCTAGGCCTTTTTTCTCCCATTTCCGGAGGATTGCCTCCGCCATGAGTTTGGATTTGATGTAGTAATTCAGGTTGTTTTGCTTCGGCGCCTGGTCTTCCCGGATGTGATACTGGTCTTCCTTTCCCGTGTAGATGCTGGGGGGCGCCAGGTCATTCAGTCTCTTGACGCCATTCTCCCGGCACAGCGCCGCCGCCAGGTCGGTGCCCAGCACATTGGTGCGATAAAAATCTTCCCACTCTCCCCACACGGTGGACAGCGCTCCGGCATGAATCACATAGTCCACGCCCTGGAAGTACCGGGCGCAGCTTTCCCGCCTGGTGAAATCCCCCGGGCAGAATACCGCGCCCTGTTCCTCCAGTCGCTTTCCTTTCTCCCGGTTCCTGCCCAGCGCCAGTACCCTGTACCGCTTGGTCAGGCGTTTTGTCAGGTATTCGCCCAGGAACCCGGTGGCGCCTGTCACCAGGACTGTGTTTTTGTGGAAGGGTTCCATGCTTTTGTCCTCCTTGTTGTCCTTTTTTTCGTTCGGATTTCTTTGGGGATTGTACTTCCCATGCATAAATCGGAACTTATCCGCCATAGTACGAGGTTGTGCCTGTTACACCATCAAGCGTACCAGATTTTAATATGCAAACCATAAATCCTTCATCTCCCCACTTTTTTCTGTTTTCATGGTAAATCTCATATTTACTGGACGGTTCAAATCCATATCGTGCATAAAGTTTAGGGTTTCCGCCCAGAAACACTGCTCCGTAACCCATTTTTTTGGCTTTATCTAAAGCATATTCGACAAGAATCCTCATAATTCCCTACATTCTATAGTTGGGTAAAACGGCCAATTGTGATAGAACTAATTGTGTGTTTTTGCCAGTTTCTGTAATAATGTCTGTTT
>CAMQOJ010000393.1 GCA_947003375.1 uncultured Lachnospiraceae bacterium | reverse complement strand
GACAGGGGTATATCATTTTGATTTTGGCTGGCATTTCCGGGAGGGAGAAAGCCAGGCGCAGGGCAATCAGTGGCAGAAGGTAGGGAACCAGGAGATTTCCGTGGCAGGCTTCCCGGACAGGGACTGGGAGGAGGTGAAGATTCCCCACGATTATGTAATTGAGAAATGTGCTTTTACCGACCAAATCCCCGCTTCCGTAGGATCCCTGGGGGGCGGGATCGCCTGGTATCGGAAGGAATTCGTCCTTCCCAAGGAGGCGGAGGGGAAACGGGTCTTTCTGCGGTGCGACGGAGTCTACCGGGACAGCCAGGTATGGTGCAACGGATGTTTCATGGGCAGACATCTGGGCGGATACATAGGATTTACCTATGAGCTGACAGAGGTCATAAAGCAGGGCGAGGTAAATGCCATAGCGGTGCGCGTAGACGCGTCGGAGCGGGAAGGCTGGTGGTATACGGGGGCCGGGATGATACGGGACGTATGGCTGATCGTACAGCCGGAAATCTGCGTCACGGATCATGGGGCGTATTTCAAGACAGAGGATATCCGGCTTGAAAGGCGCATATGCAAAATCTCCGCCGAGATAGAGGTCAGCAACGGGAGCCTGGAAGCGCGGACGGCGGAAGTCAGAGTGGAAATCAGCGACGGGCCTGCAATGGCGGCCGCCGCCCAGGTGGCGGTGGAGATGGAGGCGGCGGCAAGGAAGACCGTGAAGCTGCCCCTGGAGATTGCGGACTTGATTCCATGGGACTTAAAACAGCGCCATCTCTATACGGGAAGGGTGTATGTGAACGGGATTCTGTGCTATGAGGACACCTTCGGGCCCAGGAAGATAGAATACAGCGCAGAGGAGGGCATGCGCCTGAACGGAGAGAGGATGTTCATGCGCGGCGCCTGCGGCCATGACGATTTCGCCGGAGTGGGGGCAGCGCTTCCCAGGGCGGTGGTGCGGTACAAGATACAGAAGCTCATGGAAATGGGCTGCAATGCCTACCGCTGCTCCCACAATCCGCCTCCGCCCTCATTCCTTGACCTGTGTGACGAGATGGGCATGCTCGTGGTGGATGAGACCAGGCTGCCGGGCACGGCCTATGAGATGGAGACGGATTTCATAGAACTGATAAAAAGGGACCGCAACCACCCCTCGGTGGTGTTCTGGTCCATGGGAAACGAAGAGATGAACATTCAGGGAAACCGGACCGGAATCCGCATTTTCTCCAAAATGCGCGCGGTGGGGCAGAAATATGATGACACCAGGGACTATCTGTTCGCGATCAACTGTGATTACGATAATCTGCTGAATTATCAGTGCGCGAACGGACTGCAATTACCGGTGAATGGAGTGAACTATCAGTTTTCCAGGGACCATGACGCGCTGAAGGTGATTCACAGGGACCATCCGCAGATGTGCTTCATCAATTCTGAGACCACGGCCATATGCAGCGTGAGAGGGTATCGGCTGTTTGACGGACCGAATTATCATACCAGCCATGAGGCCGGCCAGATTTGGATCAATCCCAGGTTCGACCATAATTTCAGCTGTTACGGAGATTTCTATCCCAACTGGGGCATGCAGCCGGAGGAGGTCCTGAAGGACTACGTAGGACAGACCCACATGATCGGAATGTTCCTGTGGACGGGCTTCGACTATCGGGGCGAGACATTCCCTTTCCTGTATCCACAGACGGTGTCCAGCTACGGGCTGATCGACCTGTGCGGCTTCTTCAAGGACTGGGCCTATTATCTGAAGGCGCAGTGGCGGGAGGAGAAAATGATTCATCTGCTGCCGGGCTGGAACCTGCCGGAGGCGGAAGGCGAAATCATAGACGTCTGGGCCTTCTCTAACTGCAATGATGCGGAGCTGTTCCTGAATGGACGTTCGCTGGGGAGAAAGCGGAAGGAGAAGCTGGATAAATTTACGTGGCAGGTTCCCTATGAGAAAGGGACGCTGCGGGTGATAGCGTATGAAGACGGATACGTCGTGTGCGAGGACAGTTCCGTGACGGCGGGGAGACCGGCGAAATTGCTGCTGGATACGGGGAAAATGACGCTGGAGGCGGACGGAGCCGATATTTCCGTGGTAAATGTCACTGTAGCAGACCGGGAGGAGAATGAAGTGACGGATGCGGATCTGGAGGTCCGGTTCAGCGTCACCGGAGCGGGGACCATAAAGGGGGTCGGAAACGGAAAGCCCGACAGCCTGGAGCATGACAAACTTCCGGTGCGGAAGCTGTATGCGGGCAAGGCGGTGGTGCTGGTTGAAAGCGCGCTTCAGGAGGGGGAGATCATCCTTACGGCATGGGCGGATGACGTGGAGCCTGCCGTGATTCGTCTGGAATGCAAAAAAACTGCACATGAACCGGGCATTCCGGGGGGCTGGCGATAATCTTCCGCGTATGCGTCAATTTCGAAAGGTGGGAACAGGGATATGCTCCCGCCTTTCGGATTGCCTAGAATCATGCCGGCATGGGCCTGATAAGCTGATATATGTCAAAAGGCTCTTCCGCCGTCAGAAAGCCGGGCAGACTGTCGCGCCTGTGGGGGAGTTCATTGGTGTACCATTTGGCCTGGATGGCCTCCATTCCGGCCGCTCTGGCGCCGGGAAGCTCATTGCTTCCGCCGTCCCCCACGAAGACGCACTCCTTTGGGGAGACGCCCAGCAGGTCGGCTGCCTTTCTGTAGATGCGGATATCCGGCTTCTGCAGCTTTGCCTCATAGGACAGGATCACCTGGTGGAAATAGCCGTATATCCGGCTCTGCCTGATGACCGTCACTTCTTCCGAGGAGCAGTTGCTGACGATGGCCAGCTTGTATCCCGCCGCTTTCAGGCGTTCCAATAGCCCATATACATCCGGGTGGACATGTTCGAAGCACAGGGACTTGGTCTCTGTCCGCTTGCGGATGATCAGGGAAAGGGTGGAATCATCCACAGGCTTGCCGCATTTTCCGCAGACGTACAGGATGGATTCAGGGAAGCTTATCTCGCCGATATATCGTTCTTCCTCCTTTTCGTCCCAGTAGGCATCGAAGCGCTCTCTTTCGAGACCTAAATCGGTGCACATTTCGTTTTTGGTATACTTTTTATGTCCCCATTCGGTAATCAGGGTTTCAAACAAATCAAAGATGACTGCTTTGTATTCCATTGAAGTCTCCTTCCCATTCTTCCAGGAGCGTGTCAAAGATATGGTTCAATTTCCTGACGACGCTTTCATTTACCGGAATCGTTTTGTCGAGAAACTGCATCCCTCTTTCTCCCATGAAATCCACACAATAAACCAGGCAATAGAAGACGAAGGCTTTGTATGCTGCCGTGTCCGGATGGATTTCCTCCAACAGATAATCGATATATCTGGTGTCCAGATCCATATTCAGCAATGCGACTTTCGTCATTGCCACAAAGGTGAGCATATCGCCAAAGCCCATCCAGTCGATATCGATGATTCCGGACAGTCTGCCCTCGCAGATCAATAGGTTTTTTGTGCTGATATCATCCAGGTATGGGATGGGCTGGATATGATCCAAATACGCTTGTATTTCGTGCTGCAATGTTCTAACGACTGCTATTTTGCTGCTGTCGAAATGCTGTTTTGCCTGCATCCTCTCCTCTGCGCGGTCCAGGAGTTCCCGGATGGTGCCGTTCCAGGTCCATGCCGCATCCGGCTGGATATGGATCTTAGACACCTTACGCTGTATTTCTATGACTTCTCCGGCAATCTGTTTCTTCTGGCTGTCGCTTAATTTGTGATAGACATTTCCGATATCGTCTCCGGGGATATAGGAAAGAACCAAATAGGAATAGTTGCCGTACTTTCCTTCGAAGAGTACAGCGGGTATCGGAATTCCACACACAGACAGCTTGCCCAGCCAATGGACGGTGTCTTCATAGGCATCCTCCTCCATGCTGCATCTGAGGACGAACTTTTCGGCTTCGGTGGAGACAAGAAAGACATAGTTCGCGATACCGACGCCGCAGCGCTCTATTTGGACGACGGTCTTTTTGGCAGTTTCTTCAAACAGTTGAATTGCTTCTTTGTAATCCATGGGGCGTTTGTCCTCCATCCTCTATGGGCTGACGAAAAAGTCCTGGCTTGCCCTCCGGCCCCTCCCGGAAGATGGCGAGGAGGGCTGGGGGAGTCATGCTCTCCGGGATTCCCTGTCCGGCATGGACAGAGCGGCGAACTGTTCTATGCTTTCGGCCCGCCTGGCGGCCAGGACCCAATGGTCGAGGTTTTCCGGATTCGTCTCCGAGATTCCGGAGCGTGCCGTAGCCTTCTCTGGCAGTCAGATTCCCGGCATCAATCTTTACACACTTTTCTCCTTTTCCCGGCAGGAGATACGGACTGCTGCGCCAGAAGCTCCTGCCTTGTGGTTTTAATGGGTTTCAAAGCATAGAGTTTCTGAATGAAATCTATAGATGGTTGAGATGATTACATCATAGCATATTTGGCTGTATTGTCAATGTTGATTTATCAGTTTGGAGGAAGAAATTTAATGTGAATTTTATTGTAAAGACAGGTGTTTTTTTGTATAA
>CAMQOJ010000392.1 GCA_947003375.1 uncultured Lachnospiraceae bacterium | reverse complement strand
CCTACTATAATGACGAACAGGCATTGCGGTATGTGATCAAGTTCGCGTACATTGCTGCCATAGACCAGTACCTGAAGGTGGAGGAGCTTCCCTCCGGAAAAGGAATCGCGGATGTGGTATACCTACCAAAGCGCAGATCCACGCTTCCGGCGCTGGTGGTGGAGCTGAAATGGAACAAGTCATCCGAGGGAGCAATCCGACAGGTGAAAGAGCGGAATTACCCTGCCGTATTGAAGGACTATGGCGGCGAGATCGTGCTGGTGGGAATCGGCTATGATGCAAAAAAGAAAGCGCATAGCTGCGTGATTGAAAGAATCCCATGGCTAGAGGTGTTGGAGGACATTGGCGGGGAAGCCCTGAAGTTTATTGAAAAGAACGGAGAGGATGGTGTTGAAAATCAAAGCTCTCAGACACCGGAACCTGGCAGCAGCGGAAAGCAGAGTTCCCAGAAACCGGAATCTGACAGCATCGAAAAGCAGAGCACTCTGGGATTAGAATCCAGTAGTGGCGAAAATCAAAGCTCCCAGACATCAGAATCTGGCAATATAGAAAAACAAAGCGTCCAAGCATCGGAACCCACTGGCACCCAAAAAAGCACGTTTCTGGAAATCTCCGGTAAATACAGCGGACTGGCATACGGCAGTACCAACGTTTATCGTTTTGCCGTACAGGAAGAAACGCTGTACACGGAAATCCTGAAAAAGGGAGGGGACTGGCAAAGGGAAGAGGGGCTAAGCGGCTTCCAGTGGGATGGGAAAGCCTTCGTAAAAGGGGAGCATGACCGGATTACAGCGGAGGAATATGACGGAAAGGTCTACTACGTAAGGTGGGGAGTGGCTTTCTGCCAGAGAAACACCAGATACCCGTCCCCCGGAGCCTTATGGCCCAATCTGGCGGGAGCCTGCTTCACGGCAGAGGGAGGGGAGGATATTTTCGGCAGAATCTGTCTGGAGAGCATCAATGAGGAAAACGTGCTGATTTTCACTACGGAGCATGAGGAATACCCGGTGGTGCCCCTTGTATGCGATTCCCGGAACGAAAAGGAGACCTGCCTGATTTCGGAAACTACCCGGGATGGGATCGTCTTCCGCCTGGAACAGGAGGGAGACCGGACATGGCTGTGCACAGGGACGGACAGATATGTCAGGGAAGTGTGAACCATGTTTGAGCCTAAACTGGAAACAGCCGCCGCGCTGTTAGGGTTCTCCTGTTCCGGTAGCCTGCTGTTCCTGTTCACAGTGCCGTTAGGACTGGGGGGCGGGAGCCATCGACATTCCGGATAGGGAAGCAACCGGGGGACCAGGTCCTGGTGACAGTCAGGGAACGGGAATGAGACAGGAGGGATAAAGATGTGGACATTTCATGGAGCATGCCGACTTATTGGAAGGGGCATAATATCATCCAGTTTGCCGGTTTCAAAAATCATGTGGGCCTGTATCCGGGGCCGGAGGCTGTCAGGGAGTTTTCCGAGTGTCTGAAAGGATACAAGACCAGCAAGGGAACCATACAGCTCCCTTACAGCGGGACGGTTCCGGCGGGACTGATTTCCGATATCGCCAGGTGGTGCTATGAGACGGGGAACCATCCATAAGATCGGAAAGTGTCTGAAGGGTGCAGAGAATGGTATTGACGGATGTGAAGCTGGAGCTGGATAACGGCGTCTACGGGCTGTTGGCGCCCGACGGGGCCGGGAAGACCACGCTGATGAAAATGATTACCACGCTGCTCTTCCCCACAGAGGGACAGATTAAATACGATGGGGAGGACATCCGCAGGCTGGACGGTGCGTACCGGGAGAAAATAGGGTATCTTCCCCAGGACTTGGGCTATTATGGAGACTATACGCCGGAGAAATATCTTCGCTATATCGGTATCCTGAAGAGCATGCCCAGGCAAAAGCTCACAGAGAGCATAGACAGGGTGCTGGAGCTGACCGGGATGGCAGCAGTATACGGTCTTCCGCCTGTTGATTGCGGCGGCTTTTTCCACAGGACTCTCCCTGATGCTGTTTACGGTGACCCATTATCTGGATAGCTATGTCACGGCCATTGCCTGGGCGCTGCCGGCGGTGGTGGGAGCGGTATTTTTCTGCGGCTTTCGGTTGTGCGCCTTCGGTGAGATTGCCCGCGGCAAATGGCCTGTGTCCCTGGCGGGCGCTACCGTGCTGGGACTGGGGATATTGGCGGCCATGCTCCAGGGACTCCGGGAGATGCGGCGGGATGTGGGGATGTACTGATGGACGAACCTACTGAGGCGCATAAAAGGACGGGCAGGGATGTTGATGTACAAGGATGCTTCAAAATGGAGCAGATCATTGTTAGCGAGGATTGTGAATGCTTCTGAAATATAGTATAATGGAACCGTAATCCAAGATATTTCCCCGAAAGGAGCCGCCATGAACGCAACAGCCAAACTGCCCATTGGCATTGAGAATTTTGAAGATATCCGCAGAAACGGTTTTTACTATGTAGATAAGACTGCCCTGATAAAGGATCTCTTGGAGGGATGGGGAGGCATAAACCTATTTACGCGCCCCAGGAGGTTCGGCAAATCCCTTAACATGAACATGCTGAAGTACTTTTTCGAATATGGCTGTGACCCGCAGCTCTTTGAGGGGCTTGCCATCAGCGCAGAACCGCAGCTTTGCCAGGAACACATGGGAAAGTACCCTGTCATCTCCATCACCCTGAAGGATGTAAGCGGCAATGGCTACACCACAGCTCTGGAAATGCTCCGTTCAGTCATCGGCAGGGAAGCCATGCGCTTTCGCTTTTTATTGGACAGCGCCGAAATTGCCCCCGAAGAAAAGGACGCTTATAAACAGCTGATTACAATTGATGCTACCAATCAACAGCTGTTCAGCATGTCCTATGGAGCGCTTGCATCCAGCCTTCTGACCCTTTGCGAGCTCCTCCATAAGCATTATGGGCAAAAGGCAGTTCTTTTGATTGATGAATACGATGTGCCGTTGGACAAAGCGCAGCATTTCGGCTACTATGACGAGATGGTGAGCCTGATCCGCAGCCTTTTCAGCCAGGCGCTGAAGAGCAACCACAGCCTGGCATTCGCCGTGCTCACAGGGTGCCTGCGCGTATCCAAAGAGAGCATCTTCACCGGGCTGAACAACCTGAAGGTGTATTCCATCACAAATACACAGTCCGACGAAAGGTTCGGCTTTACCCAAAGCGAAATCCAGGCCATGGCGGAAAGATTCCAGTGCACCGACAAGCTTCACCTGATCAAGGAATGGTATGACGGATACCTCTTCGGCCGTGCGGAAGTCTACTGCCCCTGGGATGTGATTAATTATATCGACCTGCTGCGCTGGGAGCCGGACGCGCTCCCCAGGCCCTTCTGGATTAATACCAGCGGGAACGACATCATCCGCAATTTTGTCCGGATGGCAAAGGCGGGCACCAGGAAGGAGCTGGAGCGGCTGATCGACGGGGAGACGATTCCGAAGAAAATCAACCAGGAGCTGACCTATCGTGACCTCTATACCTCCATGGACAATCTCTGGAGCATCCTCTTCACCACTGGCTACCTGACGCAGCGGGGCAGCGAGGACGGGGAGGTATACCAGCTGGCGATACCGAATCGTGAGATACGGAAGATCTTCATTGACCAGATTCTGGAATGGTTCCAGCAGGAGGCCCGCAGGGACACGCCCACACTGGACGCATTCTGCGATGCGTTCGTGAGAGGGGACGCGGAAGCGGTGGAAAGCCAGTTCAACGCCTACCTCTCCAGGACTATCAGCATCCGGGACACGAATGTGCGCAAAAGCAAGAAGGAGAACTTCTACCACGGCATACTCCTTGGTCTCCTGAGCCACCGGGAGGACTGGTACATCCGCTCCAATGTGGAGTCCGGAGACGGCTACAGCGATATCCTTGTGGAAATCGAGGAAGAGGGCATCGGCATCGTGATAGAGGTGAAGTACCCGGACAGCGGGAAAAAGTCCGCGGACGGTACAGATGCACCCACCAATCGTGCAAAAGGCGGCAATGCAAAATCCCCATATGAAATGATGGAAAAAGGCTGCAGGGAAGCCCTGCAGCAGATAGAAGACATAGGCTATGAGGAAAAGCTCCGCCAGGACGGCCTGGAGACCATTCTGAAATACGGCATTGCCTGTAACAGGAAGAAATGCAGGGTCATGCTAGAAGATTAGAACAGCAATATAGCGAAGGCTTACCAGGGGATGACTTGCGCGGTAGAATGGGGATTGCGGGGGAGAAAGCCATGAACAAACCAAGCTATAGAGAGGAGTTATTTAAAAGAATTTTCCTTTGGATAAGTATCGGTTTTTTTGTCCTGGGACTGTTGGCGTTTGGCGGCGTATTAAGGCCCACGACATATTCGGAAGTGCAGGAACCGAATCTGCTGGGAACTGAATTTTTAGCGTTTGGCACAGTGCTTCTCTTTGTACAGACAGTGCTGGGGGGCATCGTCTCCCGAAAGAAAAAATTACACAATGAGCTGCTTGTAAATGGAAATAGGATAAATGGAACCGTAGAAAAGGTATCTGTGGAAATG
>CAMQOJ010000391.1 GCA_947003375.1 uncultured Lachnospiraceae bacterium | reverse complement strand
TTCCGCCCCGGCTGCTCGGATTCCGTTTTCTCCGGTTTCAGCCCTCTCCGCGCCTGCTCCGGCTCCCACCCTGCTTCCGTCCCGTCCCTGGCTTCCATCAGAATCTCCAAATCCGGCTTCTCCTCCGCCGCAGGCGTTTCCTTCTCCTGCCCCGCGGGCTCCGCGTAAAAGCACTGTCCAAACCCTATGCCTGCCAGCAGGATGAATGCCAGATACATATAGAAGAATCCCGGCATCTCCTCCGTGAAGACCCCATAGCAGCTTGCCGCAATGATGCCGCAGACAGCCACTACCGGCATCGAAATCCGCTCTTTCCTCTTGTCGAACCAGAAGCTGAAGATTCCAAATGCCATGACCCCAAACAGCACACAGTTCTCCGGCACAGAGCCAGTCATGCTCATTTCTGTGGGCAGCCAGAAGCCTTCCGGCCGATACAGCGACAGCCATGCTTCCGCCACCCTCTGGGCGCCCTTGCCGCTGAGGCATGCATCCAGCAAAATACAGGCCCAGATGCCCTGCAGTACCCCCACCACGCACAGCCCCACAGCCTTTGCCTTCCTCTGTGCGCCGACAGCGCACTCCCGGAAGCAGAATACGTAGCCGAAGGCCACCGGCAGCAACAAAAGCCCTGCCAAATCCAGATAACAGCACATCGCTATCACAATGCCCATGAAGAAACATGCCGCAAGCCGCAAGCCAGGGACTCCGCCGGTTCCCCGCGTCCCCCTGTCCCCGTACCCTATGGTCATCAGGGACGCAGCCACCATCAGAAGGAAAAAGTACAGCATGTCCGGCGACAATACCAGACAGCTGTCCACCATGTAAGGCGCGAGCATACAAAAACCCAGCACCGCCAGCCCGGCGATGAATCCTGCGAGCCTCCTGACCACAAGGAACAGAAGGAAGGACGCGGCGAGCTGCAGCACAATCTGTACCCAGATACCGGCAGAAGCATAATTGCCCAGCAGAAGCAGGACGCCGTGCAGCAGCCAGACATAAAAGTAGACGGCACCGTGTACCGACTGGGGGATGCCCTGCCCCTCAGTCACCTTTGCCGCCTCATAGTACACCGAAGTGGAATATTCCGCACCGCCGACTTGCTGCGCCCTAAGACTGAACCCCACAACAAGCAGCGCCACCGACAGCAATATTCCCAGCACGGTGAAATGTACCCTTTTCTCCTCCGCAAAGGATATGCGCCCCATCGCCAACCGATGCAGCAGAAAAGCTGTCCCTCCTGCCACAGCCACGCACGCCACCGCAATGGGAATGCCCATATAGCGCTCAATCCCGGCTATGGTGCAGACCTCTGTGGCCAATGCCAGCAGCACCATTCCGGTCATGATCGTATACAGGAACCATATCAGATAACTAATCGCATTCTTCTTCCAGCTCATCATTCCCTTTCTGATTCTACCGGTCTTCTCCCCTGGTCGATCCGTCCTGTCCGGAGGGAATCTCCTCCCCGGACAGAATCTTTTCAATATTGTAGCGAGGCCTCTGCTTCACCTCCATGTATATCTTCCCGATGTACAGGCCCACCATGCCGATGGCCAAAAGCTGCAGCCCTCCCAGGAACCAGACGGAGACGATCAGGGAAGTCCACCCTGCCACCACATGCCCGGAGAAATAAGAGAACAGCGCGTAAATCAGCATGATGACCGATATGAAGATGACGAACAGGCCCAGGCTCAGTATCAGGCTGATCGGCTTCACGCTGAAGGACGAGATGCCGTTGAAGGCCAGCGCCAGCATCTTCTTCAGGGGGTATTTGGATTCCCCTGCCGCCCGCTCCTTGCGGTCATAGTACACGCTGTCCGTCCGGTAGCCGATCAGGGGCATCATCCCCCGCAGGAACAGGTTCGTCTCCTTATATTTGGAGAACTCCTCCACCGCCCGCCGGGACATCAGCCGGAAATCCGCGTGGTTATATACGGTCTTCACCCCCATGAGGTGCATCAGCTTATAGAAAGCCTGTGCGGAGGTGCGCTTGAAGAATGTATCTGTCCTGCGCTCCTTCCTGACTCCGTACACGATATCGTTTCCGGCGTGGAACTTGTCCACCATCTCCTCGATGACATCCACGTCGTCCTGCAGGTCCGCATCGATGGAAATGGTCACGTCACTCATATCCTTGGCGGTGACCAGGCCTGCCGTCAGCGCGAACTGATGTCCCACGTTTCCGGCAAGCTTGACGCCCCGCACCCTGACAGGATAAGCGGCATGCTCTTCCTCGATCAGCTCCCATGTGCGGTCCCTGCTGCCATCGTTCACGAACAGGATGAAGCTGTCCTCTGCAACCTTCCCCTTCTGAACCAAATCCTCCAGTACGTCCCGCAGCGCCTTGGAAGCCAGCTTCAGCACCTCTTCCTCGTTATAGCAGGGAACTACGATAGCCAACCTGTCCATATATATCCCTTTCCTCCGGCCTTCCCGCTCCGGAATGCAATCTCCTCCGGAACGTCAAGTTCCTCACGAAGTACCGTTTGTCTTATTCGTCCCAGTTATGGTACACCGCCTGCACATCATCGTCATCGTCCAGGAGATCCAGTATCCTCTGCAGGCTCTTCACCGCGCCCTCGTCCGTCAGCGCCACATAGTTCTGCGGAATCATGGTGACCTCTGCGCTCATCATGGGGATTCCCTGATCCTCCAGGGCCTTCCGCACCTCCTCGAAGCTTTCCGGATCCGTCAGCACCTCGAAGCTGTCCTCCTCCTCATTAAAGTCCTCCGCACCGGCATCCAGCGCCGTCATCATCAGGTCGTCCGCTTCCATCTCGCACTCTTCCTTATCGATGATGATCTGGCCCTTCTTGTCGAACATGAAAGAGACGCAGCCGGGCGTGCCGATGTTGCCCTGGCCCTTGGTGAAGGCGCTGCGCACATTGGCCGCCGTGCGGTTCTTATTGTCGGTCAGCGCGTCTACGATGATCGCGATGCCGTTAGGCCCGTAGCCCTCATAGGTGACATACTCGTAGTTCACATTGCCCACGTCCCCGGCGGCCTTCTTGATGCCTCTCTCGATTGTATCATTGGGCATGTTGTTGGCCTTTGCCTTGGCCACCACGGTGGCGAGCTTGAAATTATTGTTCGGATCCGGGCCGCCCTCCTTCACCGCCACGGCGATCTCCCTGCCGATGATGGTGAAAATCTTGCCCTTTGCGGCATCGTTCTTCTCCTTCTTGTGCTTTATGTTGGCGAATTTTGAATGTCCTGACATATATTCTCTCCTTTTATCCTGTTTTTATATTTGATTCAGGCCCTGTTCCCGGCCATGTACTATCATATCATCTTTCATCGCTTTCTTCAAGCGCTGAATCCTCCTCCGGCAGCCTCCTGACCAGCACGCTCTGGATCATATTCCGCTCCACGCTGAGGATTTTGAAATTGAAGCCTCCGTAATCCACATCGAACTCCTCGTCCGGCTCCGGTATCCTGTCCAGCCTGGAAATCAGGAAGCCGTTAATCGTATCGAACTCCTCGTCCTCAAAGGGGATGTGGAACCGCTCCTCCAGCTCCTCCAGGGGCGTCTTCCCCTCGATGACATATTCGTCTTCGCCTTTTTCCTCGATATGCTCCGTGATTTCATCGTACTCGTCCAGGATATTGCCCACGATCTCCTCCAGGATGTCCTCCATGGCCACCAGCCCGTCCGTCTGGCCGTATTCGTCCACTACGATGACCATCTGCTGCTTCCCGGCCTGCATCTGCCGGAAAAGCTCATCGATGTTCTTGGTCTGGGGGACGAATACCGGATCGCGCATCAGGTCTTCCAGCTCCTTCAGGGGACGGCTCAGCTTCCCCGCTCCCTTATGGAAGCGCATGGCATCCTTCAGATGCAGGATCCCGATGATATTGTCGATGTTCTCCTCGTAGACCGGATAGCGGCTGTTCTTTCCCTCCATCATGAAGGTGATGGCGTCCTCCAGCAGCGTGTCCGCACTGATGGCGACGATGTTCTTCCTGTGGGTCATGATGTCCTGGGCTTCCTTGTCCCCGAACTCGAAGATATTGGAGATCATCTCCGCCTCGCTGGCCTGGATCAGGCCCTGCTCATGGCCCTCGTTGACCATGTGGATGATCTCCTCCTCCGTGACGTCCGCTTCGTTCACCTTCCCCTTTATGCCGAACAGGCGCAGTATCCCGCTGGTGGTCAGATTCACCAGCCCGATGAACGGGGAGAGGAGCTTCGTCACGAAGTATATGGGCGTGATGCAGGCATACGCCCACCTCTCCGGGGCCCTGGCCCCCAGCCTCTTGGGCAGCAGGACGCCCAGCGTAAGTGTTATGTACAGAAGCAGGAACGCGGACAGCGCCCACGCCGCCGCCACGATGATGCCCGCCGGATTCTCCTCCAGATGCACCTGCCTCTCCGTCAGGTGCTGCAGGCCTCCCGACAGGCTCTTCAGCAGCAGCCTCAGATGCACCGTGCCGATGAGGATATTGATCAGCGTCGTAATCAGCTGAACGGTATTTTCATACTCCGCAGGATTGCCGATGATAGCCAGCAGCCGGATTGACTTTTTATCCCGGGAATGCCCTTCTTC
>CAMQOJ010000390.1 GCA_947003375.1 uncultured Lachnospiraceae bacterium | reverse complement strand
AGCCGGCATCCCGTCCATGGCCTCCGCCCGCTCGATGGCAGGCTGCAGCAGCGACCAGAAGCTGGCCGCCACCATGACCCCTGCGGAAAAGCCCAGCATCAGGTTCAGCGCCTTCCCCTCCGGCGTCCGGAAAAAAACAACGGTCGCAGCGCCCAGAGCCGTCACAGACCAGGTTCCCAGCGTTGCAACCAATGCCATTAAAATCACATGATCCATCTCGCACCCCCTCGTATACAGCATATGGCGCTGCGAGAGGAACGTGCCTGTCTTCCATTCACGCCGCTGAAGCGGCATAAATACTGGTGCAAGCCCGGAAGAATGCCTGCACCTCAGGCATTCTTCCGTGTGCAGTATAGATTTTCTTAGTCCGCGTACTTTGCGGGCTTAGAAAATCTCTGCACACTTATGCGGGCCAAAGGACATCGGATACCTCTATCTTCTTGTCCCGGAGCATCAGCTCCCGCACCGCCTGGTCTGCGCTCTTTCCCTGGAAAAGAATCTGGTTCACCTGCTCGATGATGGGCAGCTGCACCTGGTACTTCGCCGCCAGCGCCATGGCAGCCTTGGCGGAGTACACGCCCTCCACCACCATCTTCACCTCCGCCATGGCCTCGTCGCAGGTCTTCCCCTGTCCGATCAGGATGCCCGCCCGGCGGTTCCTGGAATGCATGCTGGCGCAGGTGACGATCAGGTCGCCGATGCCCGTCAGGCCGCAGAAGGTCTCGAACTTGCCGCCCATGGCCGTGCCCAGCCTGGCGATCTCCGTGATGCCCCGGGTGATCAGCGCCGCCTTCGTATTGTCCCCGTACCCCAGTCCATCGGCGATTCCGGCCGCCAGCGCCACCACGTTCTTCAGCGCTCCGCCCAGCTCCATCCCCAGGATATCCGGGCTCACATAGACCCGGAACACCTCGTTCATGAACAGGTTCTGGATATACTCGGCGGTATCCCTGGACTTTGCCCCCACGACTATGGTAGTAGGCACGCCGCGGCCTACCTCCTCCGCGTGGGAGGGGCCGGACATCACGGCCACGTCCGCCTGCGGAATCTCCTCCTCGATGATCTCGGAGAGGGTCATCAGGGTGCTCTCCTCGATGCCCTTGGCCACGTTCAGGATTTTCTGGCCCTCAGCCACATAGGGCTTCAGCCTGTGGGAGGTGGCTCTGGTATAGGAGCTCGCCACCGCCATGACCAGCAGGTCTCTGCCCTCCACGGCTTCACGATCGTCCGCCGTGAACGCCATGTCCTCCGGCAGCTTCACGCCGGGCAGCATCCTGTGTTCATGGTTCTCCCGCAGCATCCGGATTTCCGCCTCCAGCGCCGACCATACAGTGACCTCATGTCCGTTCTTATGCAGCAGCACTGCCAGGGCGATGCCCCAGCTTCCGCCGCCGATGATGCTTATCCTGGAACGCTTCTCTTCCATATCACGCTTCTCTCCCATGCCATGATCCCCCTTTTTTCGGTTCGGGCCTGTGTCCCGCAAATTCCGCGTCCGTTCCGCTCATTCCTTCCTGCCGTCTTCCGCCGCGTCCACCTTGTTCTTCTTGAGCAGATATGTCCTTCTCTCGTTGCCGTGCAGCAGGCGGACGATATTCTCCCGGTGCTTCCAGTACGCCAATCCGGCCAGCAGGAACGAGAGGATGTACATCTCGTTCAGATGGGCCTGGCTCATGGCGCCGAACACCCCGTTCTGCCCGCAGACCACCATCTCTATCACAAAGCCCAGATATACCAAAAGCGACCCCAGCGACACCAGATGGGTGGTAAAGAAAATGCCGAAGAACACCGCCACCCCCATGATGATGAAATAGGGATGGAAGGACAGGATCAGTCCCGCCGTGGCTGCAATCCCCTTTCCTCCCTTGAAACCCATGTAGAAGGGGTAATTATGTCCCAGGATCACACCCGCCGCCGTATAGAGGCAGAGCAGGTATATCATGTCCGAATAGCCCTTCCCGAACAGGAGTCTTACGACCAGCACCGCAAGGATACATTTCAGGCAGTCCCCGGCCAGCACAATCAGCCCCGCCTTGGTCCCCAGCACCCGCAGGGTATTGGTGGTTCCCGCATTTCCGCTCCCGTGCTGCCTGATGTCGATTCCGTGGGCCTTACCGTAAAAATACGCCGTCTGGAACAGACCGAACACATAGCCCATCAACAAACAGATTATCCTTTCCATAGCCCTACTGCTCCTTTTCGTTATGAATGCTTTTCTTCATTTCGTTCTCTGATGATAAACCGCAGAGGCGTTCCCCTGAATCCAAAGGTCTGCCGAATCTGGTTCTCGATATATCTGGTGTAGGAGAAGTGCATCAGCTCCTTCTTGTTCACGAAGATGACGAAGGTGGGCGGCTTCACGGAAACCTGGGTAATATAGTAGAGCTTCAGCCGCTTGCCCTTGTCCGAGGGAGGCTGCTGCATGGCCACCGCCTCGGCCATGATTTCGTTCAGCACGCCCGTGGCCACCCGCATGGCATGGTTCTCGCTGACCATGTCGATGACATCGAAGAGCTTGTGCAGCCGCTGTCCCGTCAGCGCCGATATGAAGATGATCTCCGCATAGGGCATATAGGACAGGACGTTTCTCACCTTTTCCGTGACACGGTAGATGGTCTTGTCGTCCTTCTCCACCGCGTCCCATTTGTTCACCGCGATGATTACCGCCTTGCCCCTGTCATGGGCGATGCCCGCAATCTTCGCGTCCTGCTCGCTGACGCCCTCCACCGCGTCGATCAGCAGCACCACGATGTCCGACCGCTCAATCGCGCTCACGGCCCGCACGATCATATACCGCTCCAGTTCCTCTTTTATCTTGTTCTTCCTGCGCAGTCCCGCGGTGTCGATGAAGACATATTCCTTTCCGTTATGGACGATTTCCGTGTCCACGGCGTCCCGGGTGGTTCCCGCGATGTCCGACACAATCAGGCGCTCCTCCCCCAGGAGCTTATTGATCAGGGAGGACTTCCCTACGTTGGGCTTGCCTACGATGGCCACTCTCGTGCGCTCGTCCTCTTCCTCCCCCTGGCCCTCCGTGTCGAAATGGGAGACCACCTCCTCCAGCATGTCCCCCAGGCCCAGCTTGTTCACCGCGGAGACGGGATGGGGCTCTCCGATGCCCAGATTGTAGAACTCGAAGACATCAGCGGAATACTTGTTCACGCTGTCCACCTTGTTCACCACCAGCACCACCGGCTTGTGGGAGCGCCGCAGCATGTCCGCCACCTTGTCGTCCGCATCCACCAGGCCCTGCTTCACGTCCACCAGAAAAATGATCACGTCCGCCGTGTCGATGGCAATCTGGGCCTGCGCCCGCATCTGGGACAGGATGATGTCCTTGCTGTCCGGCTCGATGCCGCCTGTGTCTATCAGAGTGAATGTCCTGTCCAGCCAGGTCACATCCGTGTAGATCCTGTCCCGGGTGATGCCCGGGGTATCCTGCACGATGGATATCCTCTCTCCGGCCAGGGCATTGAACAGGGTGGATTTCCCTACATTGGGCCTGCCCACCACTGCCACGATTGGTTTCCTGCTTCTCTTTGCCATTAATTATACCTCCCTGCGCGCTTCCCGCGCCGTATCTCCCGCCGCGAGTACGGACTCCACAAAGTCTTTTCCGCTTGATTTTACAATATTAATCGGTACTTGTAAAGCCTTTTCCAGTTCCGGGAGCCTACAATCGTCTAAAAACACGTCTTCGCCGCTGCGCAGGACGTTCTCCGGCAGCAGGAGGCACTGCCCCAGAGCCTTGCCCCGAAGCTGCGCCAGAAGGTCCTGGCCCGTGATCAGCCCGGAGACCGTGATCAGCTCCCCGAAGAAGTGGTTGGTGATGGGATAGACCCGGATCTCCAGCCCGGGACAGCTCTCCTCCAGCCCTCTGGCCATCCTCTGGATGTAAGGGAAGGCCAGCTTCCCCGTTGCGATGGAAAGCTCCCGTCCCGGCCGGAAATCCGGAAAACCGTCCTCTTTCTTACGCCTGGCCATCTCCTCCTCGAATTCGTCCATCATAAGCCGCAGCATCCCCACGCCGTTCTCAAGCTGCAGATACCCGTCGTACCGCTCCGCCTCCGGCAGCTCCCGTCCCGCCAGGATGTACCACTCATCGCTGGCATGGACGAAATGCGTGCCGTGCTCCGCGAAGCACTCCCGCTGGAATCCTTCTATCAGGTCGATCACCGAAGCCGCCTCGTCCCCGTCAAAAGGCTCCAGGGGGTACAGGCCCTCACGGTATTTCGTTAATCCCACAGGCACCACGGACACGCTCTCCAGATTGGGGATGTACTTCATCAGCTCCCTGATGCTGTACTCCAGCTCCTTCCCGTCATTGAGCCCCTTGCAGAGCACGATCTGCCCGTTCATATGGATGTCGGCCTCCATGAGCCTGTCCACCTTCTTCAGGGCCTCCCCGGCGAAGCGGTTGTTCAGCATCCTGCAGCGCAGCTTTGGATTCATGGCCTGGAAGGAGATATTGATGGGGGAAAGGCGGTATCTGCAGATCCTGTCGATGTCATGGTCCGACATATTGGTCAGGGTCACATAGTTCCCCTGC
>CAMQOJ010000389.1 GCA_947003375.1 uncultured Lachnospiraceae bacterium | reverse complement strand
GCCTTTGCGCTGGGGGAGATGGGCTTCGGCCAGGCCCGGGGGGCGGAGAGGGTCCTGTGCGCATGCATCGGGACCGGGTGCGGCAGCGCTTTCGGCGTGGCGGGCAGGCTGGCGGCGGAGGGGACACCCGGCGTGCCGGAAGACGGATATATCTATAACGCGCCTTTTCTGGAGGGCTGCGTGGACGATTACATTTCCCGCCGGGGGCTCATGGCATTGACCGAAAAGCGGCTGGGAGAGTCGCTGGACGGAAAGGCTCTGGCCGGGCGTGCCATGGAGGGGGACGATGCCGCGGGGGCGTGCTTCCTGGCTTTCGGGGACAGGATTTGGGCCGCGCTGGAGCCCTTCCTGAGGGCCTTCCGTCCGGACGCGCTGTGCCTCGGCGGCCAGATCATGGGCAGCGCCGCCCTGTTCCTGGCCCCGGTGGAGGAGTTCTGCATGGAGGCGGGGATACGGGTCTGCATTACAGAGGACACATCCCTGCGCACGCTCCAGGGGCTGACCCGTATTTATCCTGCTTGACGATTTCACCTGCCGTGAAACCAGACTGCATAACGCTGACCGGTTCAATCGCATGATTATATTAGGCAGTATTCAGCGTTGTGCAGTATAAGCGGGCAAACATGCTCACCGGCGGTCGAATCTGCCGTCGATTCATGATGCGCACCGCCTGTAAGCAGAGGAATCAGCGTCCGCGAGTACCGCGCATCAGAATAAACAGAAAAACAAAAAACACAAATAAACAGAAAAACAATAAACAGAAAAACAATTAACAGGAGGATTTTCATTATGATGCAGGATTGGTTCAGGAAAGCGAAGCTGGGTATCTTCATCCACTACGGGATCTACGCCGTGGGAGACGTGTCGGAGTCATGGTCCTTCCACAACGGCAATATCTCCTACGAGGACTACATGAAGCAGTGCGACGGCTTCACGGCCTCGAAGTTCGACGCCAGGGCCTGGGCGGACTTGTTCAGGCGGGCAGGGGCCCAGTACGTGGTCATGACATCCAAGCACCACGACGGGGTGGCGCTGTTCGACACCAAGTATTCCGATCTGAACGTGCTGAAGAAGACCCCGGCAAAACGGGATATCGTCAAAGAGTACACGGAGGCCGTCAGGGAGGCGGGCATGAAGGTGGGCATCTATTTCTCCCTGATCGACTGGTCGGATCCCCGCTACAGGACCGTGTACCCCGAGGGGGAGAAGCCGGAGGACCACCTGAAGGATGTCTTCGCCACCCCGGCGGGAGGCCCGGAGGATCCGGAGAAATGGCAGGAGTTCCTGGAGTTCAACAACAACCAGCTCAGGGAGCTGATGACCAACTACGGCACGGTGGACCTTCTGTGGTTCGACGGGGACTGGGAGCGCAGCGCGGCCCAGTGGAAGGCCAAGGAGTTCAAGGCCTATCTGGAGTCCCTGAACCCCGAAGTCATCGTGAATTCCAGGCTCCAGGGCTACGGGGACTATGAGACCCCGGAGCAGGGCATCCCCGTGATCGGGCCCAAGGGCGTGTGGGAGTTCTGCACCACCATCAACGATTCCTGGGGATACCGCCCCTCGGACAACGACTACAAGACCAGCCGCCAGATCATCCGCATGTTCTGCGACTGCCTGACCCTGGGCGGCAAGATGCTGCTGGACGTAGGGCCGAAGGAGGACGGCACCCTGGACGAGAGGCAGGTGAAGGTGCTGGAGGATCTGGGACAGTTCATCCATGACAATGAGGAGGCCATCTACGAGACCGGAAAGGGCCTGAGCTACAACCAGTTCCTGGGAGGCAGCACCCTGTCCGAGGATAAGAAAACGATTTACCTGTTCGTCTACGACAAGCCCGCGGAGAACCTCTGCGTGAAGGGCATCAAGACCCCTGTGAAGCGGGTCAGCGTCCTGCACACGGGGGAGGAGCTTACTTTCAGCTATACCGGGGCCCTGCCCTGGAGCGGCATCCCCGGCACCCTCTGGATCCGGGCGGACGAGATGGAGATGCATCCTCTGACCACCGTGCTGAAGGTGGAGCTGGAGGGGGAGATCACCTATAACCTGGGCCATGGGGAGGTCGTGACCAACAATGATTAAGAAAGTATACATCGTACATCATTCCCATACGGACGTGGGATATACGGATTTGCAGGAACAGATTATCTATAATCAGGTAAATAATATACGGAATGTCATATCGCTCGTCAGGAACGGCTATGAGCAGGACGGGCCGGAGAAGGACTTCAAGTGGAACTGCGAGACCTACTACTGCGTGGAGCAGTTCCTGAAGTCCGCCTCCCCCCGGGAGCAGGAGGACTTCTTCGAGCTGGTGCGGAAGGGCAATATCGGCATCTCCGCCACATATCTGAACTTCAACGACCTGGCGGACGCGGACATGCTGGACCGCAGGACGGCCGAGATGCAGGCGCTGTTCACCGGCAGGGGCCTGCCTGTGCGGGCCGCCATGAACGCGGACATCAACGGGATATCCCTGGGGGCCAGGGACGCGCTGATCAAGAACGGAATCGAGTTCCTGTTCACCAATATCCACACCCACCACGGCATGTACCCGCTCTATCAGAACCAGACGCCCTATTTCTGGGAGAGCGAAGGGGGCGGCAGGCTGCTTGTGTGGAACGGGGAGCACTACAACCTGGGCAACGCCCTGGGCATCGTGTTCAACCGGAACGTGAACTATATGACCGAGAGCTATTTCGGGAAAAAGGAAAACGCATCGGCGCTGGACGCCCTGCACGACAAGCTTGCGGAGAGCATCCGTGAGTATGAGGACAGCGGCTACCCTTATGATTTCTATATCACCAGCGTCAGCGGCGTCTTCTCCGACAATGCCCCCGCCAACCCGGCCATCATCGCCACGGTGAATGCTTTTAACAAGCGGTTCGGCGGGGAGGCGGAGCTGCGGATGGTGACCCTGGAGGAGCTCTACGGCCTGATCCGGGAGCAGACGGCGGAGGCGCCTGTGTACAGAGGGGCCATCAACGACTGGTGGGGCAACGGTGTGGGCAGCACCCCCTACGCGGTGAAGCATTACAAGGACGCCCTGCGGCAGTCCCATATCTGCCAGCGCCTGGAGGAGAAGACAGGGGTGCGGGACGATGGCCTGGCCCGGACAGGGGAGGACAATGCGCTGCTCTACGCGGAGCATACCTGGGGCCATTCCGCTACGATCTCCAATCCCTACGACACCATGGTGGCGGACCTGGACATCCGCAAGACCAGCTACGCCTCCAGGGCCCACGAGGCTGCCGCCATGCGAAAGAGCGGGCAGTTCCATCTGCTGGGGGACATTCTGCGGTACTATAACAACAGCGGCCAGGTGAAGGCCGTCTCCACCAGCAGCCGGGAGGGCGTGTTCGTGGTGGAATTCTATGTGGAGACACTGAGCCTCCCGGGCGTGAAGGTGAAGGACGCGAAGACGGGAGAGGCGTTCACCGCCCAGCTCTCCTCCCATCCCAGAGGGGTCCTGGTGAGCTTCACGGCGAAGTTCGGCCCCCTGGAGGAGCGGGTCTTCGATTACGAGGAGCAGCCCGCGCCGGAGGAGAAGCTCTACACCCGCACTGCCTGGGTGGGGGCGGAGCGCGTGCGGGATATCGTGAATGGCTATGACACGGAATCCTACAGGCTGCCCTACGGCCTGGAGAACGAATGGTTCCGGATCCAGTACCGCATAGGGGAGGGCGTCACCTCCTTCTACCATAAAAAAGAGGGGATCGAGATGCTGAAGGAGGGGCTGGAGAATTTCTTCACTCCCGTCTATGAATGTACGGAAATCCGGAAAGGAATCTACTCGGAGCGCAGCCGCCTGGGCCGGAATATCAGAGGGCTCCACGCGCAGCAGTACCAGGCGGACCTGCAGGACATCAAGATTCTGGACCATGGCCCCGTGTTCGACAGGGTGGAGCTGGTCTTTGAGCTGGAGGGGACTTACCACAGCAGCGTAATCATTCGGCTCTACAGGCAGCTGCCCAGGATTGAATTCACCTATCAGGTGGCGAAGACCCTGAGCACGGACATCGAGAGCCTCTACATGCCCCTCTCCCTGGAACTGCCGGGCAGCAGCCTCCATATCCACAATGGTGGCGTGGCCATGCGCCCCGGAGTGGACCAGCTTCCTGGCAGCAATATGGAGTATTATATGGCGGATCAGGGCCTGCTGTACCAGAGGGGCCGGGAGGGGATCCTGATCAATACCATGGACACCGCCCTGCTCTATATGGGCCAGATGGAGCACCATCCCATACTGCTGTGCGATGGAAAGGAGGAGAACAACCACCGCCCCGTGTACAGTTGGATCATGAACAATACCTGGGAGACCAACTTCAAGATGGACCTCTCCGGGTTCGGGGAATTCCGCTACGCCCTGGAACTGCGGGAGGGCTCCCTGGAGGAGAATCTCTGCAGGCTGAAGGAGAACGATATGGGGACAGCGGCGTTCATCGTGGGGTGAAAATATTGATAAAATATATTTATATTTCCGGATTGGATTGACGAACCCGCAGGGGTATGGTATAGTACAAGCATACGGAAATGGAAAACAGAGGGACAGAG
>CAMQOJ010000388.1 GCA_947003375.1 uncultured Lachnospiraceae bacterium | reverse complement strand
TCCCAAGGGACTGCGCCTGTGCCTGAAAGAGCCTCCCCTGTACCTGAAGGGGATTCCCCCGCAGCCGCTCTGTCAGGCTCCCGCCGGTCGGTTTCGAGGTCTTTCCCGGCGGTTTCTTTGCCCTCCCCGCGGACGCCGAAGGATTCCGCCCTGGCGAAAGCGCCAGCACAGGGCTCACCACACCGAGGCCCAGCACGGAGGAGAAGGAGAGCAGGAATCCGCTGCTTTGCAGGTAGTACGGATTCCACGCCACCATCACCGCCCCCATGACTCCCAAAGCCGTCAGCATGTCGTATGTCCTGCCCGCCACCTCCCCGAACATCCGGATCAGGTACATCCCGATGGCCCGGCAGGCGGACACGCTGAATCCCGTCATGCCGCCATACAAAAGCAGCAGCACGCTGCCTCCCACAGCCGCCGGGCAGATGGGCAGGCCAATCCTGCGCAGCAGCCTGTAGACAGTCATGCCGATGATGGTGATGTGCAGAGAGGAGATGGACAGGATGTGCAGGATACCGTTCCTCTTGTACAGATCCTTCAGCTCGCTGTCCAGATCCTTCTTGTCCCCCAAAAGCAGGGCGCTCATCACAGCCGCCTCCTTCTCCGGGAAAATCCGGTACAGCCGCTCCTTCAGTAGGCATTTCAGCTCATACAGGCCGTTGCGCACAGGCCACCGATCCTCCCCGCAGGCCTTCATCTGCGCCTTCCGCAGCTTCCCGCCGATCGAGAGCGTCCTGTAATAGACCGCCGCGTCGAATTCCCCTGGATTGGTGGCATGGGAATAGGGCGCGAAGATACCCTGAACCGCCACTGTCCTCCCCAGAGGGATGTCCGCCTCCCCCTGCATCTCACATATAAAGTTTTCCGCACATGGAATTCCCTGCCCCGAAACCCCGGCAGACTGCCCGGGGGCATTCGAATCATATATAACTACAGACTTTAGATAAATAGATGTCTCATCCTTTTGGTACACCTGTCCCGCAATCAGCAGCTCCTGTGCCGCCTCCAGCTCCTTCGCGCTCACATAGCCAGGCGGCACATCCTCCGCCCCTCCGGCTCCCAGCCGGAGGGCGGCGATGACTACCAGGAACAGGGCCGCCAGGAACAATGGCCGTTTCATGGATCGAACCCCCCTTATACCCCGTCAAAATCCCCTCTGTCTATACGACTTCCGTCCGTGCATTCTCCGCCCGACAGCTTCAATGCAGCTTCCGCTCCGTGCGCTTTATGGTGAAGACGATGGCTATCCCCGCGATGGCCGCCATCAGCAGATAGGACTGGAGCATGGGCATGAAGTTGTAGCTCTCCCCCTTCCACACGATGTAGAAATCCCGGTTGATATAGGTCACCGGCAGAAGCTTCGCCACCGTCTGCACGGCCGGAGGCATATTGTCGTAGCTGATGCCCATCATGCCGCCGAGAACCATCATCCCGAAATACAGCAGCATGGTCACGCAGTAGGTCAGCGAGAATTTCCGCAGCAGGGATGAAATGGCATGGGACAGGCAGAACAGGATCACGCTGAAGCTGAAGATGCACACCAGGTACAGCAGGCCTCCCGAAAGCGTAGGCGCCTTCAAATCCACTGCCGCATATCCCACCCCGAAATAGACCAGGAAGGCCAGAATCATGAATATAATCTCCGACAGGATACGGTTGCAGATGGACACCCCTGCCCTGATGCCGAACAGCTCCATCCGCTGGGGGATGCCCTTCTCCATCTCCTGGGCGTTGGACACTCCATAGCCCATGAAAATGGTGGCCATGGGAATCAGGGATCCGATTCCCAGGAAGACGGAGGTATTGGCCTCCTCCAGCATGGCGGGGCCGGCCACCTGACCCATCACGGCCCGGGTGATGATAATCATCATCAGCACCGGCATGCCCACGCCGAAGATATGCACATAGGGATTCCCGATGACCTTGCGGAATTCAAATCCCAGCATCTGGAACGATACGGTCTTCCGTTTATGATTATTCTGCATCAGAGTTCCCTCCTTTCGCGGCCTTGGCGTTCGTATAGAGGATTTCGATGTCATTGTTGCTCCGCTTGTAATTGACATCGTTCTCCTGAAGAAGATCCGTAATCTTCCGCTCCGTCTCCGCGCTCTCGCAGGACAGGGCTATAAGATGGGCCGGAGCCGCCAGCCTGCGGAAGCCGGACAGCAGCTTTTCGTTCTCCTCGCAGTGGTTCACTACAATCACCGCCCTGCCGCAGTACTTCCGGAACAGTTCCTCCTTCGGGCCGTAGTCCAGCACAAGCCCCCTGTCCAGTATCAGCAGCTTTTGGGCCAGCTGGTCCAGCTCCTCATAATAATGGGATACCATCAGAAAGCTCTCCCGCTTCCCCCGGTACCACTCCACCAGCTTCTCCACCAGCCTCTGCCTGGTCTCGAAGTCCAGCCCGGATGTGACCTCATCATAAAAGGTCAGGGCCGCCTCCTGCATCATGACCATGATGATGGTGAACCGCTGCTTCTGTCCGCCGGAAAGCTTGGAATACTTCTTCCGCAGACAGTCCCCGAACTCAAAAAAGGCAACCAGCTCCTGAAGCTTCCTGTCCCGGGCGATCCTCGTCCCCAGGACCGCCTCCATGATATGCCTCACCGGCATGGCATCCGTGTACTCGTTGAACTGCATGTGCACCGCCATCTCCTCCGGCCTCAGCCCTGTCCGAATCACCCCCTGATAGGGCACCAGCCCCAAAATGGCCTTCAGCAGCGTCGTCTTCCCTGCGCCGTTGGAACCGATCACACCCACCCGGTCGCCCTCCTCAATCTGTATGGGGGAGTCGATGGACAGGGCCGTGTCCGCCCCGTAGCGCACTGTCAGATTTTCAATGGATAACAGCATACGATACATCTCCCTTCTTCTGCAGGATTCAAGCCGTCCTGCATAAGGCCATCATAGCAGATCCGGATGAATTTGGAATGAAGAGCGTATGAAACTTCTTGACTTCACTGCAATTCCCTCCCGGCAGGAAACATCAGCAGGGTCACCACGCTGTCCTCCCCGTTCCGCACCTCAAGGCGGGCATCCAGCTTCTTCGCGTAATAGGACGCGATGTACAGCCCCAGCCCATGGCTGTGCAGCCCTGCGCTATCCGCCTGGTGGCTGCCGGTGACAAAGGGCTCGAAGATGTGGGGCATGAGCCCCTCGGGAATGGTCACGCCGAAATTCTCGATCAGGATTCCCCTCTCCTGCCCCTCCTCCCGCAGTTCGATCCGGATGCGTCCCCCCTCAGGCGTATACCGCACCGCGTTGGACAGCAGATTGTCCAGTATCCGGGACGCCATAGCCTCGTCCGTATCCGCCGGAAGCTCCAAGTCCGCCGGAGCCTCCACATGGATCCCCCTGTCCGCCACCGCCACCTGATAGGACTGCAGCCGCTCCGCAAGCACCTGCCCCACATCCGTCCTCCGGATGCTCATGTCCCGGGCGCAGTGGTTCAGGTACAGGATGTCCTCCACCATCTTGCGCATGGACAGGAGCTGCTCCTTCACCCTGGGCAGATAGGCTTTCGTGTCCTTATATCTGCCCACCTCGTTCAGCATACCGTCCACCAGAAGCAGCGCTGCGGCGATGGGGGTCTTGAGCTGATGGGAGGGGAGCGCAGGAAGATTTCCTGACGCTCGTTCTCCTCCGCCAGCTCCCTGTTCTTCTCCTCCAGCTCCATATAGCTCTCCCTGATCTGCTGGTAGAAATCGTCCAGGGTCTCCCCCAGCTCCCGCACCTCGTCCCCCGTCTCCGTCCCCTTCCACGCCAGCCGCTCCACAGAGAAATCCTTCCTGTGCTTCATCTCCTCCGCGTGCCGCACCAACTCCAGGATAGGGCGCACGATGCCCCTGGAATACATGCCGGAGAACAGCACCGTCAGCAGGACGATCACGGCCCCCAGCATGGGAAGGCTCTGCAGCACCACAGGGCGGATTTCGTCCGCCCCGGGCGTCACCGCCGGTAAAATAGAAAAAACAATCCGTTTTTCCGTCTTTTCCATGGCCACATAGTTGGTATACCGGTCCCCCAGGACCTGCACCCCGGCCTCTATGACCACACAGCCATCGGAATAGGTATGGACCCTTACGGATTCATTGGAAAATTCATCCTCGATGTCCCTCTGATAGCGCAGCCGGACACCCACAGGCAGGTTTCCCCCCTGCCCGGTCTCCGCCAGGATCTCCCCCAGCTCCTCCAGGTTCTTCCCCAGCTCCTCCCACAGCTCCTCCGAGTCCTCCGCCCCGGCATCCCAGGCCTTGAAAAGTCCCTCCCGACATCTGTCCAGGACTTCCCGCAGCCTTTGATCCCGGAGCCTGACCTCCGCCGAAAAGGCCTTGCCCGTCAGCAGCACATAGTCCCCGCTAACGGGAATCTCCACGGAAAAGCAGGCCGTCGGGTTCCGCACCCGCACCGCCTCGTAGGTGCCGCACTCCATGTAAGCCCTGTGCTGCGCCAGGACGGAGCGGAGGTTCTGCTCGCACACATAGTCCACATACAGGGATGGCAGCATACATATGAAATATCCCACCAGAAACAACAACAGCCCCACCGCCAG
>CAMQOJ010000387.1 GCA_947003375.1 uncultured Lachnospiraceae bacterium | reverse complement strand
CCTCATAGCAGCGAATCAGCCCCTCCAGGCTCTCCTTCCCGCCAGACTGCAGGGCCAGTATGGGCTTGGTCTCGTAGACGGCGTTGTAGTACCATATGGCGGCCTCCTCCCAGTCGGAAAGCCCCTCGTAGAAATGTCCCATCTCGCAGCAGATTTCCGAGCAGGCCTCCTCCGCTATTACTTTGGATGTGTATTTAAAGAAGCTCACAGTATCCCCGGCCAGCCTGGCCGCCTTGGCCGCCACACAGCAGGACTGGGCCATCTCCTCGCCGTCCCGGCCATTGTCCGCCGCTGCCTCCAGGAACACCGGCGCCGCCTGGGCGAAGTCCTCCTGGTCACCCGCTATCAGCAGCTCCCTGGCGTACATGCCCAAAAGACGCTTGGGGAGCCGGTATCCCTGCCGCCAATGTTTCTGGAAATTGGCCAGATCCCGCTTGGCATGGCTCTCCTGGGGCAGATGGGTAATGACGATATCGCTGTCGTATATCACTGGCTCCAGGCGCACCGTCTCGTGGATAGGGGCCTCCCAGACGAAATCCCGTTTTCTTTTGAATATTTTGGGGCGATATTCCTCATCGTAATTGTACACCGTATTGAACTGCAGCTGATTGGCGTACTTCATCTGTACAATCTCCACCTCGGGGAGCAGCGTCTCCTTCAGCAGCCGGAACCTCTCCCGGTTCTCCGGGGACAATACTTCATCCGCATCCGCAGAATATATATATTCCCGGGTGGCCCTGGAGAACACAAAATTCCTGGCGGCGCTGAAATCATCTGTCCAGGGGAAGTCGTAGACCTTCTCCGTATAGCGCCTTGCTATCTCCCTGGTGGCGTCCGTGGAGCCCGTGTCCGCGATGACAATCTCGTCTACCAGGTCAGCCACGCTGTCCAAGCACCTCTCCAGAATCTTTTCCTCATTTTTCACAATCATGCACAGGGAAATCGTAACCATCTTCCACATTCCTTTCGCTCCGCTCAAAGCGCAAAAGTCGCCCCTCCTGTATGAACCATGTCCATAATACCAAAAACAACGCCCAGGCACAACCATTATTCGCCAAACAACAGGATAATTTCGGCAAAATCTGTTGAGATTTCCCGCTGGATATGGTAGAATGGGTTCTGACAGGAGGATTTTATCATGTTCATTGTATTAGGCGGAGGTTTGCTGATCATCATCATCGCGGTGGTCATATCGGTGGTATCCAGCGTGGTATCGGCTGTGGCGGCGGATGTGGACGACTCGGAGGATTGATTCCGCTGTCCCTTACGGCACAGTCCGGAAACCGGCATCGCACAGACAAGGCCTGTGATTTTCCTGCGCAGAGGCGCGGGGTGTCACAGGCCTTTTGCTTTTGTACATCATCTGTCTCGTATATATCTTGTCCTCAGCAACGCTGTGCAAATCTTTCACTGTTTTACACTGCGCCGGGTTCATCCCTCTGCTCTACAGCATTCCCACAAGATACCCCTGTCTTCCATCCCGCAGGAACAACGGCACTGTCTCCAACGGCGCTTCCACGTCCAGCCACACGCCGCCCTCATGGACCTCCCCGGTTCCCGCATGGGTCCAGGAAGCGCCCTCGGGCAGATAGACCCTGCGGCCTTCCGCGCCCTCATGGCATACCGGCGCCACCAGGATGTCCGGCCCGTACAGGTAGGCATCCGTGATATCCCAGCATTCCTTGTCCTCCGGGAACTCATAGAACAGCGTCCGCATCACAGGGGAACCCTTTTCATGGGCCTGGCGCATCACCTCTCTGGTGTAATCCCGCATCCTCTCTCGGATGCCGATGAACTTCACCAGAATGGGGTAGACCTCCTCCCCGAAGCTCCAGATTTCATTGTCCGCCCCTGTACATTCACGCTCCTCCCCCGCCCGGTTCACAATGGGCTGGTGGGGCTGCCTGCTTCCGTGGAGCCGCATCACCGGACAGAAAGTGCCGAACTGGAACCAGCGCACCAAAAGCTCCCGGAACCCGGAATCCTCGATGTTGCCCCCATGGAAGCCGCCGATGTCCGTGGTCCACCAGGGAATCCCGCAAATCCCCATGTGCAGTCCCGCGCATATCTGCCTGCGGAAGTCTTCGTAGGTGGACATGATGTCCCCTGACCACACCAAAGCGCCGTAGCGCTGGCTGCCTGCCCAGGCGCACCGGATCAGGTTCACCACGTCCCTCTGTCCCATCTCCTGCTGCCCCTCGTAGACCAGCCTGGCAAATTCCCGGGGATAGATGTTCCCGGTCCGGGCCATGGGGCCCGCCGAGGAAGTGTACAGGTCAAAGTCGTATGTGCCGAACTCCGGCTCCGCCTCGTCCAGCCAGAAGGTTTGGATGCCCATGTCCGCATAGTTCTTCTTAAGCTTCTCCCAGACATACTTCCTTGTCCGAGGATTGGTAGCATCCAGGAACAGGTTATTGCCATGGAAGATCATCTGCACGTCCACTCCCATATTGCTCTTCAGCAGCAGCCCCTTCTGCTTCATCTCCTCAAAGTTCTCGCTGCGCACATCCACCTGGGGCCAGACAGAGACCATCGTCTCTATCCCCATCTCGTGGAGCTCCTTTACCATGGCCTCCGGGTCGGGGAAGTATTCCGGGTCAAATCGCCAGTCCCCGCAGCGGGGCCAGTGGTAGTAGTCGATGATCAGCACGTCCGGGGTGATTCCCCGCTCCTTGTACTCCCTGGCGATCCGGAGCACCTGCTCCTGGTTGTAATAGCGCAGCTTGCACTGCCAGAAGCCCAGGCCGTACTCCGGCATCATGGGGCTCTTCCCCGTGGCCCGGGCGTAAGCTTCCTCTATCTGGGCCGGGGTGTCCCCCGCCGTGATCCAGTAGTCCATCTGCATGGCAGACCGGGCCAGCCACTCCGTGGTATTGGTGCCGAAGTGCACCTCCCCCACTGCCGCGTTATGCCACAGGAAGCCGTATCCCTTGTCCGACAGACAGAAGGGGATGCTGGCCTGGGAATTGCGGTGTGCCAGCTCCAGGTTGCAGCCCTTCAGGTTCATGACTTCCTGCTGGTACTGCCCCATGCCGTATATCTTCTCCTCAGGCGATGCCTCAAAGCTGACCTTCAGCTCATATTCCCCGCCCGGCAGGGGCCTGAAATGCCTGGCCTTCTTCTGCAGCGCACCTCCGTTGGATATCTCCCGCAACAGAAGCTCGCCCCTCTGGTTGTAGAAACCAATCTGCAGAGCATGGCCCCAGCCGTTCACCCACAGCCTGGCCTTTATATTCCCGTTTGTAATCGATGCTTCCCATTCCCCGATGACAATGTCCGCCTCCACAGGCTCAGGTTCCAGCAGCGCCACGCTGCCCTCCTCTACCTCCCCCGCAAAGACGGAGCGCACCCGCAGGCTGTCCTTCCCCCAGGGCGTCACCATGAGCGTCTCTCCGTTCTCCCTGTAAATCAAGCTGCCTTCCCTTACCTCAAAAAACTCCAACATATGCTACCCCTTTCCGCGCTGCTGCCATGTATTTTTCATAGCATAACACATTCCTATTTCCTCTTCAACCTTTTACGGCTCCTATCATCACGCCTTTCTCAAAATATTTCTGAATCAAATACCCCGCTGCAAGCAACGGGGTATCAATCTTGCAACGCTGCAGAGCAGCGGGGTATTTGACCCTCGCGGCATTCGCCAACTGGCCGTGCAAGCACGGCCGCTTGGCTCATTGCTCGCGGGAATAAAAGGGTAAATGTACAGCACCGGCACGGTGGAGACAATGATGATAGCGAACTTACTTTCCTGACTTTTTGTAATTTCACCCTACAACAGACTCGTCCTCGTCATACTATCTGGATGTTGTTCACCGAATGGGGGGCTGCCCAGCAGGAACCACAGAAAATGATTTGGTCCGCCATGGCGGAAGAAAAGAAAACAGCTTCCGCTGACAGATTGCGTCAGTCAGCGGAAGCCGCATGAATCATTTTTTAGTCGTCTCTGTCAGGCTGCCCCTGATTCGCGCCTTGAAAGCAGCTCAGGCGAAGGGGTTCTCCGTAGGATACAGAACGCCCTTGGGCTGATTGTAGTTCAGATCCTCCACCGGCACGCCGATGTACTTGAACACCTCGTACAGGGCCTTTCCGAAATGGCCGAAGGCCACCGCGCCGTGATGCGGGTAGTTCTTTTCAATCAATACATGGCGGTAAAAGCGCCCCATCTCCGGGATGGCGAACACGCCGATGCCGCCGAAGGACTTGGTGGCCACCGGAAGCACCTCGCCCTGGGCGATGTAGGCCCGCAGCTTGTTGTCCGCGGTGGACTGCAGGCGGTAGAAGGTGATGTCCCCGGGGATGATGTCTCCCTCCAGGGTCCCCTGGGTCACTTCCTCGGGCAGCGTCCTGGCCATGATCATCTGGTACTTCATGCTGCAGGAGGACAGCTTCTTGGTATTGGTGTTGCCGCAGTGGAAGCCCATGAAGGTGTCGTTGTGGGTATAGCTGAACTTGCCGTTAATGGCATCCTCGTACATGTCGTCGGGCACGGTATTGTTGATGTCCAGCAGCGTGACCGCGTCCTCGCTGACGCAGGTGCCGATGAACTCGCTGAGGCACCCGTAGATGTCCACC
>CAMQOJ010000386.1 GCA_947003375.1 uncultured Lachnospiraceae bacterium | reverse complement strand
CTCTCTGGGCCCCTCCGAATTCCTCCCGGCCATTGCCCCGCTCCCGGACTCATGGCTCCCAGGCATCTCTGCCCTGCTTTCGGAACCGCCATCCCCCGCCGGTTCCCTGCCGTTCTCAGGGACGACCCCCATTCCGGGCGCAGCCCCCATTCCGGGGGCGTCCAGCCGCATCACCCGGTAGTGCTTTCCGCTCTCCTCGTTGGTGCTCACCTCCAGCCTGGCGATCAGGTGGGAGGACACCGGGGAGGAGAACCACAGGAACACGATCACCAGGAACAGCTTCAGGGACGTAAAGTTGAAACCGCTCATGACGATCAGCCCCAGCAGGGCGAAGCCGATGCCCAGGGTATCCCCAGTAGCCGCCGCGTGCATCCGGTTCAGCACATACCGGAACCGGAACACACCTATGAGTTCAATGATAAAAGTACCCAGCCCGCACAAAAGCAGTCCGCCGCCTGCCAAAAAGCGCAGCCATTCCAGCACGATCACGATGCATCCTCCTCTTCCCGTCTGCAGGATTCCGTCCTCTCCGCAGCCGCCCGCTTTAACTGTCCTCCGACACCGCCTTAATCGGCCCCGTTCACGGCTCGTCCTTTGGGCCCTCCCGGGCAGCCGCCCCTTCTATTACGTCAATGTCGTCATCTTTCCTCTCCCGCTTCCCCTCCAGGTACACGCCCATGTACACCTTCACCAGCACAATCACCGCCAGAAAGCTGATCATGGCGTAGATCAGGCAGATATCCGCCAGATACCCCTCCTCCAGCATCAGCGCCAGGATGGCAATCATCACGATGACCATGGTGCCCGTCATGTTCACCGACACGATCCGGTCGGCCACCCTGGGCCCGATGATGGCCCGCACCAGGCACAGCACCACCAGCACCGCCAGCACGATCAGCGCCCCTGTGAAAAACACCTCATAAGCCCTCTCCAGGCCCTCAATCCCTCTTCCCATCCTGTCCCTCTCCTCTAAAGCGCTGCCATCCCCAAAGCCGGTCGGCCGCGCAATTATATGGTTTCCTCAAATTTCCGGATATATGCCGCGAAACCGCCCTCCTGCAGGCCCTCCGCCATGGACTCGTCCAGGCAGTGCACCGTGTACTCGGAGCCCTCCAGGGTCA
Organism: uncultured Lachnospiraceae bacterium; assembly: GCA_947003375.1. Lineage (GTDB taxonomy): Bacteria > Bacillota > Clostridia > Lachnospirales > Lachnospiraceae > Acetatifactor. The sequence continues at coordinate 3,454 of CAMQOJ010000386.1, read as the reverse complement.
CAGTGATGGTCCCCGGGGTCAGGGTGATGGCATTGGCCAGCATGGCCTTCCCCACCTGGGACTTTAAGTCGGTTTCGAAGCTCACCAGCACAGGCTCTATCTCTTCCCTCTGGGTCAGTATCATGCGGATCGCGCTCACATTGGCCCTGACGATCTCCGTGACCAGCAGGCCGCAGTATCTGAGGAACAGGAAGCCGTTCCTGTACACCCTGCGCTCCCTGGCCAGGCTGTAATCCACGAACCTGCAGGAAAAGGCAAGCAGCGCCCCGGCAATCGCCAGGCCGAACAGGCATATCTCCAAAGTGACCCGGCCGTTGAAGACGATCCACAGCAGAAAATACAGCAAAAACATGGCACACCTCCCTACAAGTGTTCTATTGTAATCCGAATGCGGCCCGCTGTAAAGAGTTTTTTCACGATTCCAGGCCGATTCCAGACCGGCCGCGGCATAAAGAAACACCCCTAAGACCGTATCCGAAGGTCCTAAGGGTGCATCCGCACAGTTCTGTCCGATTCCGGGTGGAATCATTCTTTCATTTTATCAATATCCGTAAGGTTGACACCTGCCACTGTCAGAATCGCTTTTAAGGAAAGATATTCGTCCTTCAGCTTTGCGTATGTCCTTTCCGCGTTCTCTTCCCTGGCCAGGATCATATAGTCCTGAATCTTTTTAAAATCGTCAATGGCTGCTTTTATGATTTCGAGGCCATCTGGCATATGACCACCCGCTTTCCCTGAAAAGAATTTTCAATACCCATCCCTTTATATGACTTCGATGCGCTCAAAATATTTCAGCATGATGCCCGCGCAGTTCTGGATGCCGAACTGGGAGGTGTCCAGGATCATGTGGTAATTGTTCACGTCTCCCCAGACCTTTCCGGCGTGCCTGTAGTAGTATTCGCTGCGGGCCTTGTCGTTCTCCTCCAGCATGGCCTTCGCCTCCTCGTAGGGCAGGGATTTCTGCTCCATGACCCGATGGATGCGGTCTTCCTTGTCGGCGCAGACATAGACATTGAACACATTCCCCTGGTCCCGGAGGATCTCCGAGGCGCAGCGCCCTAAAATGATGCAGGGGTGGGAGGCCAGCTCCCTGATCAGCTCTGCCTCGTCCGCATAGCTGTGGCCTTCCAGCTCATGCTCTATGTACGCCTTGTCATACACCGGGATGTCCAGCTTTCCGGACAGCTCCGCCGCAATCTCGCTGGCACCGGTTCCAAACCTCCGACTCATGGTAATCACCAGATTCATACTCGTTCCTCCCCATCCGGCCGCTTCCTGCCTTGATATTGTCGCCCACTTGCTTCCATGATTCATGATTCCCTGCGCCGCAGCGCACAATCATTATATCATATCCCCCCCTTTGTTACAAGAGTGTATGAGAACCAAGTTATGGCATTTGACTAAATCGGCCTCACGCTTCCCGGGCGTTTTCCCCCTGCGCGGCGCCTCTATCGCCTTGAGGGGAGCCGGGCCGCAGCCCGCAGCGGGAAAGAACGCCCGCCCTCAGGATACTACTGCGGCGGCACGGGGCAGATGCAGGTAGGCCGGGACATGGGCGCGGATATGCCTGTCCGCTCCAGCTTCCCCGTCTCCGGATCCATGCGCAGGACCGTGATCTCATCGGAGCCCTGGTTGGCGACCGCCATATATTCCCCCATGAAGGCGAAATCCCTGGGCGTCCTTCCCCCTGTGGGAATCGTCTGGCACAGGCGCAGGCCCCCGTCCTCCCCCATGGAAAAGGCCGCTATGCTGTCATGGCCCCGGTTGCTGACAAAGAGCCTGTCTCTCCGGATGCGGATGGCAGCCGCCGTGTTCTCTCCGGCAAACCCTTCCGGCAGGGCCGATACCCTCCCCTCCGGCAGGTACGCCCCGTCCTTTTCCCGAAACAGCGCCACGCTGCTGTCCAGCTCGCAGGCCACATAGAGCAGCCCGGGGATGTGGGGGTGGAACGCCAGATGCCTGGGGCCCGCCCCGGCCGGAAGCCTCAGGGCCTCTCCCGTTTCCAAAAGCCGCCCTGTCTCCCCCTCCAGGCCGTAGACGGACACCAGATCCGTGCCCAGATCCACTACATAGGCCCGCTCCCCGGCCACGCAGGAGAAATGGACATGGGGCCCCTCCTGCCTTACAGGGTCCCTGCCTCTGCCGCTGTGCCGGATGAAGTCCGTCTCCCGGACAGGGATTCCCTCCCCGTCCAGCCCGAACACCGCCAGGGAGCCGCTGGTATAATTGGCCGCCAGCAGATACCTCTCCCCCTCGTCCAGGCAGATATGGCAGGGGTCCGCCCCTCCCGTGGACAGGCTGGCCAGAGGCTCCAGCCCCTGTTCTCCCACGCCGAATGCCAGGATCCGCCCCTGAGGCGACAGCTCCTCCACCGAATACAGCACTGTCTTCGCCCTGTTCAGGCAGATCCACGACGGGTTCTCCGCCCCGGAGCAGCCGTAAATCTTCTCCATCTGCCCGGTTTCCGTATCCAGCGAAAATCTGGCAATCGTCTCCTCTTCCTTTGTTCCGTAGGAACCTGCCCAAAATTCATATCTCATCCGAAACGCCTCCCCCATTGTTTTCCTCTGAATCCAGAGCTCCAGGTCCCCCCGATCCGGGCTTCCCTTTCCGATATGGACACCCTCATTATACGTGAGAAAAAACGGGAAGTAAAGCACAAATCCGGCGAAACCGCGCCTGCCATCGGGACAATGCCTGGGGATTTCTTATGATTTTGCCGGGGATTTCCCCGCAGGATAGGCGCGAATACACCTGGCAGCCTCACCACTGGGCGGCGGCGGACAATGCCCAGAGGTTCCGGATCTGACTGCGCAGGGCGTCGAATTCCCACTGCTTTTCGCTGTTGCTCCTGCGGTTCGGGTCGTTGACGTAGAAGCCGTTCCCGTCATAGCCCCGGATCAGGATGAAATGCCCCTCTGTGGTAAAATCCCCGGGGCCCATGCTGCAGATGATTACTTTTCCGTCGTCAAGCATCTGTTTCATCCTGTTTTCGTCCAGGGGCAGCTCCTCCCCCACAAGCCCAAGCTTGCCTGCGCCCTCTGTCCAGAAGCTCCATTTCGTCCCCGCGTCCTCCTCATAGTATCCGTTGTCGTCCGCGAAGGCCGCCATCTCCCGGGGCGTCATGCCGGTATCCCCGGTGAAATGCAGATAGGCCATGGTCATGCACACCGGCCCGCAGCCCGCAAGGCCTATCATGTTGCCGCCGTAGGCATTGTAGCCCCAGCGCTTGTCCCACTGCATCAGAAGGGGGACGCTGCCGCCCTGTATCTCCTGCGTCAGGTCTATGGGCTGGCTTTTGTAGGCTTCCCGCTGGGGATAGTTTTCCACATAGTCCGCCGCCTCCTCATTGAGTTCCAAAAGCTCCGCCAGCTTTTCCCCGTACCTGTCCCCGTAGAGGGCGCCCGTATCCTCCTCCGGGAGTATCGGGCTTCCGGTCTCCTCCTCCCTCCCC
>CAMQOJ010000385.1 GCA_947003375.1 uncultured Lachnospiraceae bacterium | reverse complement strand
TTCCAGATTCCTTTTATTTTATCACATATATTATAGATTGTGTACTTTATCCCCTGAACTTTTTGAGAAATCTTTCCAAAGGGGCCGCCCTCCTGAGCGGCCTGCCCCTCTCCCTCTCCGCCGGTTCCGGCGGCAGGGGCGGCTTCTGACCCTGTTTCCGGGGAACCTTCCGTTTTTGGGCCGTTCGTGGCTTTTGCGGCATTGGGGACGGCTTCTGCGGGAGCGGCTTCCGAATCAATTGCTTTCGGCTCCGCAGGTTCCGGCGATTCCGGCTCCGAAGGCTTTGAGGAGTCCGCTTTCCGCGAAGCATTGCTCCCTGCGGGGGAGTCTGCATCCGCAGAACCGCTGTCCGTCTCCTCCCGAACCGTCTTCTCTGGCGGGATTTTCATATCGAGCAGGGAAAACCACAGCGCCTTGGCCGTAAGCCGTCCGGGCGCAGGGTATCGGAACCGCACCCGCAGCAGCCCGAAGAACCAGTTCAGCTTCACCGAAAGCCTCAGGCCTTCCGCATCTTTGCTGCCGGAGAGCCGGTAGGTGAGAGGGACGAACAGGACCAATACAAGCCCCAGGAGCATTACCGCCAGCACTGCCAGAAGGACTATGCCGAGTATGGACAGAACCTTTAAAACGATAGCTAACATCGCAGATACTCCTTCAACGCGCAGTCGCCCCTGACCGCCAGGCATTCGGTTACGATTTCCTCCACCAGGGCAATGGCTTCCTCCCTGTTCTTCGCTATGCCTACCACATAGGGCGGGCATTTGCGGTAATAGGGCTGGCACAATTGTCTCGCTTCATAGATTTCCAGCTGGTCGAACGGGTTGCGGGAAAGGGAAATCAGAAATACACCGGAAAATAGGGGCTTGTTTTCCAGCTTTTTCTTTATTTTATCCAATTTTTTCTTCTTAATGCCCTCACCCAGGTACAAATTCGGATGATATTCTAATAATACTTCTTGCTGCCCCATAGATTGCTCTTCTTCAGCTCCAGATACTCCTCATACGCCTTTTCCAATATCTGCTTCTCGTTTGCGAACTTCAGCAGATGATATGCCTCATGGTACTTGTAATAGCCTGAATCCGAAAAGAATTCTTCCTTTTGTGGTTTGCTGTAATAACTGTCGGCCATCATCAGATACCAGTGCACTTCCTTCTCCACGATATCCTCGGGCACGTTGAACGTGTATTCGCTCTTCCCGATATATTTTATGATGGTGGCTTTCGCCCCCGATTCTTCCAGCACCTCCCGCAGGGCCGTATCCTTGAAGTCCTCGCCCTGCTCAACGGTGCCTTTCGGCAGAACCCAGCCCTCGTACTTGTTCTTGTAATTCTTGTACAAAAGCAGGATTTTCCCACGAAAAATTACCACACCACCACAGCTTGTTGCTTCCATCATTGCAATTCCTCCTGATTGGTGTGCCACTTACCTGACTAGGAATAGTATAGTCCAATCTCCCCGGAAGTGCAATACTTATTTTTCGCGCGGCATTCTGCCGAAGGGCTATCTCCCATCGTTAAAATAAGCATCGAAGATCCGCCTGGCGATGGGAACCGCATAATCCCCGCCGCTGCCGGCTCCCTCCACGATGATCGTGACGCAGATTTCCGGGTCCTGCGCAGGCGCGAACAAATCCTGTAAACCATGCATGGCTGTCCTCTTTGTCGTCATTGTATTCCGCGGAGCCTGTCTTTCCGGCGGCGGTGTGGCTTAAGCCGGAGAGCTTCCTGCCGGTGCCCTCCTCCACCACGGATTCCATCAGGCCCTTCAGGATTCCCGCCTCCTCCCCGGTCATCAGGCTCCCGTAGGCGGAGGGCTCGAACGCCTTCACGATCCGCCCCTCGTCATTCTCCACCCGGTCTACCGCATAGGGCTTCATGAGGATCCCGCCGTTGGCGATGGCGCTGGTGATCATGTTCAGGTGGAGGGGCGAGATCTGGGTCCTGCCCTGGCCGATGGAAGTCTGCATCAGCTCGTTCATGGACACCCTGTCCACCACATTGGCCTTGCTCTCCGAATAGGGGAAATCGACGGGAAGCGGCCTGTTGAACAGCAGCTCCTCCAGGGTCTCCTCGAAGCTCTGCTGCTCCAGATTCACCCCGATATTGGCAAAGGAAGAATTGCAGGATTTCGCGAAGGAGCTCTCGAAGCCCACCTGCCCATGGTTCGTCCCATGGTAACAGTTGATGCGCCCGGTGCCGGAGCTGAAATACCCATTGCACTGATAGGAATAGTCGTTGTAGGTATCGGGGTTCTCCCGGATGTACTCCAGCGCCGTCACGATTTTGAAGGTGGAGCCGGGAGGATATTGTCCCTGGGTCACACGGTTCAGCAATACAGAGCTGTCTTCATCCTCCACGATGGAATCCCAGATTGCTCCGATTTCATTGGGGTCGAAGCCCGGATGGGACACCATGGCCAGTATCTTCCCCGTGGAGACTTCCGTCACCACGATGGCTCCCTTGTAGATATTGAGCTGGTCGTCCGCCACCTGCTGGAGCTCCACGTCCAGGGCGGTATAGACGCTGTCGCCGGGATTCTTGATGCCGGCTATGTCGTTGGCCGCCTTGTTGGAAAGGGAGGTATTGGTGTTGATCAGGTAGTAGTTTGCCAGGGCCTCGATGCCCGTGCGTCCTTTGGTGGAATAGCCCACGGCATGGGCGAACAGCTTGCCGTAGGGGTATGCCCTGGACTCCTCCTGGTCCGCATCCAGTCTAGTCTCGGCCAGGACGTCCCCGTCCCTGGAGTAGATCGTGCCGCGGTAATTCCTGGACAGCAGAATCTCCTGCCTGGAATTATAGCTGTTGTTGATCATCTCCTCCTCGCTGGTGGCCGTGAAATAGCTCAGATATCCGATCAGCGCAGCGAACAGCAGCCCGAAGAAGCAGCATGTGACGATGATCTCAGGCCTGTTGGCGCTGTAGCGGGCGCTGCGGCTTTTTTTATGACTGGTCTTTTTCCCGGGCGCTGCCGGACGGCGTTTCTTTTCCTTTTCTGGCATTATGCCTGCCTCCCTCCTGCTGTAGTCTGATATAGATGCCCTGGATCAGGAAAAACATAATCATGGTGGTCATCACGGAGCTGCCTCCATAGCTGATGAAGGGCAGCGTGACGCCGGTCAGGGGAATCAGCTTGATGCCGCCCCCGATGGTCAGGAATATCTGGAAGATATACATGATGCCGATTCCGTATACCACCAACTGGTAGAACCTGTCCCTGATCAGGGCTGACATCCGCATCATCTCCAGGAAGCAGGCCACGGAAAGCAGGATGATGCAGATGCCGAAGGCCACCCCCAGCTCCTCGCACACGGAGGAAAAAATGAAGTCCTTCTCCACAAAGGGTATCGCCGTGGGATTTCCCTTCAGTAGCCCCATGCCGAACCAGTTGCCGCTGCCGATGGCGAAAAGCGACTGGGTGATGGAATAGCCCTCCTTATCGATATAGCTCCAGGGATCGCGCCAGGTAAGGACTCTGTCCCTCACATGGCCGAAGAGCTTCAAGGCTCCCCAGGCCGCGCCGCTTCCCCCCACTGCCCCGGCCAGCAGATAGAGGTAATTCCGGGTGGCGGCAAATACTACAAACACGTAGCCCACAAAGAAGATCAGCGCGCTCCCCAGGTCCTTCGACATCACCAAAATCACCACATGGGCCCCGGCGATGACAGCCGTCATGCCCACCCTGACTATGGAGGCGTCCTCCCAGAGGGCAGCGGCCAGAAAAAAGACGAAGACGATCTTCACGAACTCCGAGGGCTGGAAGGTCAGGCCCCCTATGGTAAAGGAGATTTCCGCGCCGTAGGTGACCTCGCTGTAGAGCAGGACCATGCCCAGCATCACGATGCCCGCGATCCCGTATAACCAGGTCAGCTTCTTCAGGAAATGGATCTGGGACAGAATCCAGGGGATGAACAGGGACACCGCCAGGGACATCAGCACGATGATATACTGCCGCACCGCCTGGTTGAAGGAAACCCGTGAGATGACGCACAGTCCAGTTCCCATGAGCATGCACATATTGTTCAGCAGCAGCCGGTTGGCCTTTTCATATATGACAGGCACCATGGCCACAGCCGCCAGAAGGAACACCTGTACGAACACATAGAAGAATACATACTCCATGTCTCCGCTCACCAGGGCAAGGTCCGTGAACATGAGCAGCTGAAGGAAGAACATGATGATGTTCTGTACCGTGTAAATGCCTGTACTCCTGGAGCTGCCCTGCTTCTGTGCCACGCCCTGTGCCAGACAGGCAAAGCTGCACAGGGTATAGACTGCCATCAGCGCCGGTATGATATATCTGGAAAGCTCTGTGATATATTCCCGCATCTTTTTCCTTTCTCCATATCAATGCAAATCGGTCTTCTCACACTGCGCCACGCTTTTCGTGGGCGGTGGTGTAGTCTTTCAGCGGAAAGGGCATTCTCCGGAAAAAGGCGTCCAGGAGCCGCTTCACCTCCTCCGGGGATTCCAGAGTGAAGTCCATCCGCGGATCCACGCGTCTCTTCCAGCCGACAGGCTCCCGCTCCCCGGCACGCCCCTCTTTGGAATGCTTCTCTTTCATGGAATGCTTTTCTTCCATGGAATG
>CAMQOJ010000384.1 GCA_947003375.1 uncultured Lachnospiraceae bacterium | reverse complement strand
GACAGGCGGGCTTTCGGAACAGGAGGCCATCATGTTACAGATAAAAAACCTGAATATCACCCACAAAAAAGACCTGCGCCTAATCCTGCAGGATTTCTCCTTCGTGCTGAACCACGGAGACAGGGCCGTCATCATCGGGGAGGAGGGCAACGGCAAGTCCACCCTGCTGAGATGGATCTACGACCCGGCGCTGACAGAGGGCTATGCCGAGGCCAGCGGCCAGCGAATCGCCTCCGGAGAGCGTCTGGCTTATCTGCCCCAGGAGCTGCCGAAAGCGGACGCGGCAAAGACCCTCTACGAATTCTTCGCGGAGGATACGTCCTTCTTTGAGCAGACGCCCCGGGAGCTGGGCGCCCTGGCCGGGAGCTTCCGCCTGCCCCAGGACTTCTTCTACGGGGACCAGGTCCTGGGGAGCCTGTCCGGCGGGGAGAAGGTGAAGGCCCAGATGATGCGGCTTTTGATGTCCCAGCCCACCGTGCTGCTGCTGGACGAGCCCTCCAACGACCTGGACATCGGGACGCTGCAATGGCTGGAGGAGATGATGCTGAACTGGCAGGGGGCAGTGCTCTACATCTCCCACGACGAGACCCTGATCGAGCGCACCGCCAACATGGTGATCCACATCGAGCAGATCAGACGCAAGACCGTAAGCCGCATAACGGTGTCCCATATGCCCTATCTCCGGTACAGGCAGGAGCGGGAGGACAGGTTCGAGAAGCAGGCCAGGCAGGCGGCAAACGAGCGGCGGGAGAAGGAGATCCGGGACGAAAAGCTCCATCGAATCGAGCAGAGCGTAGCCTACTATCAGAAGACCATCACAAGGCAGAACCCCTCCAAGGGCAGGCTCCTGAAAAAGAAGATGAAGGCCGTGAAGAGCATGGAGCACCGCTTCGAGCGCCAGGACGAGGACATGACCCGGATGCCCGAGGAGGAGGACGCCATCTTCTTCAAGCTGGGGGAAAAGGACGCCGCCATCCCCGCGGGAAAGACTGTCATCGAATATGGCCTACCCTGCCTGCGGACGCCGGACGGCGCCAGGGTTCTGGCGAAGGACGTCTCCCTGCATGTCCGGGGCCCTGAAAAAATCGGCATCATCGGCCACAACGGCGCGGGCAAGACCACGCTGCTGCGCATGATCGCGGAGGAGCTCCTCTCCCGGACGGACATCCACGCGGCCTACATGCCCCAGAATTACGAGGATCTGCTGAACCTGGAGGCCACCCCCGTGGACTATCTGGCGCAGACCGGGGACAAGGAGGAGGCGACCAGGATCCGGACCTTCCTGGGCTCCCTGAAATACACCTTCGACGAGATGGACCATCCGATTGCGGAGCTGTCCGGGGGCCAGAAGGCCAAGGTGCTGCTGCTGAAGATGAGCCTGTCCGGGGCCAATGTGCTGATCCTTGACGAGCCTACGCGGAACTTCTCCGCCCTGTCCGCCCCGGTGATCCGGCGGATGTTGGCGGAATTCCCCGGGGCCGTCATCAGCATCTCCCATGACAGGAAGTACCTGACGGAGGTCTGCGACAAGGTATACCGGCTCACGGGAGAAGGACTCCTGGAAGATTTCTCCCTTCTCCGGGAAAGCCACTGAGCAGCCCCCCCACGGACTATAAGACACAAATCGCCATGGCATATAACGCTATAGTACAAAGGGGCTACCGTTCTAACGGTAGCCCCTTGGGGGATTTCACTGTCTGTCTTCCTATGATGTCACATCTCACTCCCCGTCCGGCTCCTCCAAAGCTCTCCTGTAGCTCTCCAGGATCACCTCCTGGATGGCTTCTCTTGCGGAGGCATTGATGGGATGGGCAATATCCTTGTATTCCCCGTCTGCCGTCCTCTTGCTGGGCATTGCGATGAACAGGCCCTTGTCGCCCTCTATCACCTTGATGTCATGCACCACGAACTCCTCGTCCAGGGTGATTGAGACAATTGCCTTCATCCTGCCTTCCTTCGCAATCTTGCGAACGCGAACATCTGTAACCTGCATCCTTTAAAACCCCCTTATCCGGAATCAAAAGCCACCTATGTCACATCGTGTATCTTTCGTTTCTCTCTACTACAATGCGAATCTGCCCATCTTCCCCCACATAGCGGGAATTTGCCCGAATGGTGCTATGGCTTTCTAAGATGCAATTCTCTATGTAAGTGTTGTCGCCGATGTACACATCATTCAGAATGATGGAATTCTTGATGACGCAATTATTGCCTATATAACTCTTCTTGAACACCACGGAGCTCTCCACAGTGCCGTTGACGATGCAGCCGCTGGATATCAGGCTGTTGCGCACGCGGGCTCCCATATTGTACTTGGCCGGGGCCAGGTCGTCCACCTTGGAGTAGACGTCCGGGTACTGCTTGAAGAAATAGCCTCTCACCTCGGGCTTTAAGAAGTCCATGTTGGTGGCGTAGTAATCCTCCACGGAGGCGATGTTCCTCCAGTAGTCCCGTATCTTGTAGCCGTAGATCCGCTTCACGTCCTTGTAGCGGATCAGGATGTCCCTGACGATGTCGTACCTGTCCTCCTCGATGCACTTCTCCACCATCTCTATGAGCTGGCGCCTGCGGAGGATGTAGATGCCGCAGGAGATGACCCGGGATTTCGCGTGCAGGGGCTTCTCCTCGAACTCCTCGATGCGGCTCTCCTCGTTCATGCGGATGGTCCCGAAGCGCTCCAGATCCGCGTTAGGCCCCATGTCCCGACAGACTACAGTGATGTCTGCCCTCCTCTCGATGTGGTATTCCATGACCTTGTTGAAATCCATCTTGTAGACGCCGTCCCCGGAGGCTATCAGCACATAGGGCTCATGGCTGCTCCGCAGGAAATCCAGGTTCTGGTAGATGGCGTCCGCCGTGCCCCTGTACCAGTTGCTGTTCTGGGCCGTGACCGCAGGGGTGAACACATACAGGCCCCCCTGCTTGCGCCCGAAGTCCCACCACTTGGAGGAGCTTAAGTGCTCGTGCAGGCTGCTGGCATTGTACTGGGTCAGCACCGCCACCTTCTGGATGTGGGAGTTGGACATGTTGCTCAGGGTAAAGTCGATGCTGCGGTAGCTCCCCGCGATTGGCATGGCGCATACGGCCCGCCTGTAGGAAAGCTCCTGCATCCTGCGGTTGTTGCCTCCGGCTAAAATGATTCCGATCGCCCTCATTGCTCTTCACCTGCCTTAATCAAAGTTTTGCCGCCCGGCAGACAGGAGCCCTCATAATCCAGGCCTGTGGTGACGCCGAAGATGACCGCGTTCTTGCCCACGGTGATGCCGTTGGGGACGACGCTGCGCTCCCCTATGGTCACGATGTCGTGATTGTAGATATGAGGGGCGATTTCATTTTCCACCGACTCTCCCACGCCCAGCCGCACATGATCCCCAATCCGCACCTCCTCGTCCACGATGGCCTTGTTCACCTCGCAATGGTTCCCTATCTGGGTCTGGTTCATGATGATGGAATCCCGCACCACAGTGCCTTTTCCTATGGTGACCCCGCAGCCTATGACGGAATGGTACACCTTCCCGTAGATATCCGTGCCCTCCCCGATGATGCTGGTCTCCACTACGCTGTCCTCCGAAAAATACTGCGGGGGCTGGATCTCGCTTTTGGTATATATCTTCCAGTATTCCTCATAGAGGTTGAACTCCGGCACGATGTCGATGAGCTCCATGTTGGCCTCCCAGTAGGAGTGCAGGGTGCCTACGTCCTTCCAGTAGCCGTTGAACTCGTAGGCGTAGAGGAACGCGCCCTTCTGGTGGCAGTAGGGAATCACATGCTTGCCGAAGTCCAGCGCGGGCTGCTCCGCCATGGCCACCAGCGCCCTCTTCAGGGTCTTCCAGTTGAAGATGTAGATTCCCATGCTGGCCAGGTTGCTCCTGGGGTTTTTGGGCTTTTCCTCAAAATCGGTGATCCTGCGCTTCTCATCGGCGATCATGATGCCGAAGCGGCTGGCCTCCTCCCTGGGCACCGGCATGACTGCGATGGTCACGTCCGCGTTGTTCTCCTTATGGAAATCCAACATCAGCTCGTAGTCCATCTTGTAGATATGGTCGCCGGACAAGATCAGTACATAGTCGGGATGGTAGCTCTCCATGTATTCCATGTTCTGGTAGATGGCATTGGCCGTGCCCGTGTACCATTCGCTGTTGGAGCTCCTCTCATAGGGCGGCAGCACCGTGACCCCGCCGATGTTGCGGTCCAGATCCCAGGGGATGCCGATCCCGATGTGGGAATTCAGCCGCAGGGGCTGGTATTGGGTCAGGACCCCCACGGTATCCACCCCGGAATTGATGCAGTTGGAGAGCGGAAAATCGATGATGCGGTATTTCCCTCCGAACGCCACGGCAGGCTTCGCCATCTTGGATGTCAGCACACCCAACCGACTGCCCTGCCCGCCTGCCAGAAGCATGGCAATCATTTCTTTCTTCACCATAGTTGTCACCTCTGTTTTCGTGCGCTCCGGCGCGTATGGAATCAGAAGTTGGCACAATGTCCCTCTGTGCCAATATTATACCCTCCTGTGCGCTGTGGCGCACATGGAATCAGAAGTTGGCACAGTATCCTTCTGTGCCAATATTATACCCTCCTGTGCGCTGTGGCGCACATGGAATCAGAAGTT
>CAMQOJ010000383.1 GCA_947003375.1 uncultured Lachnospiraceae bacterium | reverse complement strand
GGTGCCCCCCTTTTCGGACAACGAGAATTATGGAAGGAAGCTTTCTGTAGAAGGGGCCCAAAGCGCCCTACCAAAAGGAAAGGACACGTTATCCCTTTATGCAGGAGATGCCCGATGGGTGGTCATGTCCCGCCTGTACTTCTGGGCCCAGGCCTTCCGGAGGCTGTACCCGAATGAGATGGAAGTATACTATGAGACGGATGATTTTGTGTGTTATCGCGTACAACAGAATGAGTACAGCTTATATAACTTTGCCATAGACTATGGATATAACAGAACCGGGTAATGTCGTAGCCTTTATGGGATGATCAGGAGAGTATAACATGATATCGCGGCGGAATTTTTTTACGATCGTCACATTGATGTTCGCCCTGTTCTTTTTGTGCATGGGTACCAACAACCTGAAGGACTGGCTGAACGATTATACGGTCAATACCTATACGGACACAGCGGAGGACTATCCATCCAAAATCAACATGTACATACCCGAAAGCGCTGCCTCAGGGGAAGCGGCGGAGGAGGAGACAGATGGGGGCACGGAGGAGAGGGCCTTGTATGCATCCCGTGACAGGGTGGTCCTGATAGGCGATGAGGACGGCATCTATGGAAAAGCAGCCAAGGAATGGGCGCTCTATACCAGGCGCAAAATCGCCGGATACGGCACCCTGTCGTCCTATGAGGGGGAAGTGGAGGAAGGGGACTGGCCGGAGATGCTGGTCATCGATTCCCGCTGCGTGGACTGGGAAAAGGAGGGCGAGGTGGAATTCCTGACACAGTGTGTGGAACAGGGAACACATCTGATATTCTGCAATCTCCCGGATGTAAGCATTATAAAGAAGGACCAGCAGGTGCGGAATCTGCTGGGGATTCAGAAGGTGGAGGCGGAGGAGGCGACAGCGGCGGGCCTGCATCTGTACAGCGGGTTCCTGTTGGGAGGGGAGCGGGTCTATCTCCCTGAGGAAGATAAAGAGAAGGATAATAAAACGGATATCACGGACAGAGAAGAAAGAATTGTCTTCCCAGGAGAGACGGATGCATCGGGGAGACCTGTGTTTCCCTGGTACCTTCTGGCATCCGGAACCAAAGCATACATGAAGGGCATCCCGGAAGACCCTTCCGTGGACACGGAGGATTACCCGGTGCTCATCTGGAGGAAAAGCTTTGGCACGGCGTATGTGTTCGCCGTGAACGGGGGCTATATGGAGGGGATAGAAGGCATAGGCCTCCTGTCCGCAATGTCGGCGGAAATGTATCCCTATGAGATTTACCCGGTGGTAAACGCGCAGAATATGGTTTTTACCGGATACCCAAGTCTGGCCGATGAGAACGGGGCGGAGATGGAACAGTACTACGGCCGTTCTGTGAAGGATTTGTTCCAGGAGGTGATATGGCCCAATATCCAGGCCGTCCTGAACAAATATCAATATAAGGCCACCTGTATGCTGACGCCCCAGTTCGACTACTCGGACGATGCGCCTCCGGATAAAGAACAGTTGGAATATTATCTGAAGATATTCAATGAAGCATCGGCGGAGATTGGCCTGTCCGGCCTGAGCGTATCGGATACGTCCCTCCGGCGGAAGCTGGAGGAGGACGGCCGGTTTATCGAAGAGGCCATAGGCGGATATGAGTTTTCCTCCTTTTATGCGGGAAACCTGCCGGAGGAGGATGTAGAGACGGCCCTGGAGACAGACCTGCTGTCCTCAGTCATGACAGTTGTTCGCGACTATGAGAAGGGGGATGTGAGGATTATCGATTTCCTCTCGGAATATGTCACCAGCCAGAGGGTCTTTGACATAGGACTGGACTATGACTATAAATCCGACTTTCTGGTGAAATGCCTGGAGACGGCCCTGGGCTATCTGAACATATCCTTCGATATGGAGCGGGTGGCGTATCCGGATGGGAAGGAAGATGTCTGGGAGAAGGTTTCAATTACTTTTGGAACCACTGCAGATACCTACGGCAATACCTTCCGTGACTTTGACAGGACTACAGTATCAGAATGCGATATCCGCATCCGGCGTTTTCTTGCGCTGCAATATACGGACAGCAGGGCAGGAGATACGGTTCAGATAAACATATCCGAAGCTGACGGTTCCAGGTGGTTTGTCCTGAGGACCCATAATGAGAAGATTAAAGAGCTGGAGGGCGGCAGCTGGAAGCGGCTGGAAAAGGGGGCTTATCTGATTGAAGCGGACAGCGAGGAGGTCGTAATCACGCTGGCACCAGAGGACGTCAGGTTCTACCGGTAAGCGCAGGGTTCTGCGGCATGTCCGGAAAGGAGGGGCAAGTGAAGGTCTGCATGATAGTGGAAGGATGTTATCCATATGTGGCGGGAGGGGTATCTACCTGGGTGCATAACTTCATCCAGTCCTTTCCGAAGTCGGAGTTTGTCCTTTTGACAATCGTGAGCGATCGCTCCGTGAGCGGGAAATTTCTGTATCAGCTTCCTGAGAACGTGACGGAGGTCCATGAGCTGTATCTGCAGGATGTGGACTGGAACAGAAAGGGATGGCACAAGGCCAGGCTGAATCGGCAGGAATACCTTGCGCTGAGGAGCCTGATTATGAACCAGAAGGTGAACTGGAGAGTGCTGTTCAAGCTGTTCCAGAACAGTGGGATTTCTCTGGACAGGCTGCTGATGGGCGAGGACTTCATGAAAATCGTGAGAGAGTACTATGACCTGCAGTACAGCCAAGTGGTGTTCTCCGATTTCCTGTGGACCATGCGCTCTCTGTATTTGCCGTTGTTGTTTACGCTGAAGATGAAGATACCGAAGGCGGATCTGTACCACTGTGTGGCCACCGGCTATGCCGGGGTGCTGGGAAGTATGGGGAAGGCCCTTCACGGCGGATGCCTGTTGATTTCGGAGCATGGCATCTACACCAGGGAGAGGGAGGAGGAACTGCTGCGTGCCGATTGGGTGAAGGGAGCCTTTAAGAATATATGGATCGAGCAGTTCAAGAAGATGTCCAGCCTGGCCTATGAGAGGGCGGACTTGGTCACCAGTCTGTATGAGCGCGCAAGGGAGCTTCAGGTGGATCTGGGCTGTCCCATGGAGAAGACCATGGTCACCCCTAACGGAGTGGCCGTGGAAACTCTGCGGAATCTTCCGGGCAAAACCCCTGAGGATGAGGGGCGGATCAACATAGGCGCCATCCTGCGGGTGACGCCCATCAAGGATGTGAAGACCATGATTCAGGCATTCGCCTTCGCGAGGGAGAGGGAGCCCCGGCTGAAGCTGTGGATCATGGGGCCCTGTGATGAGGATAGGGAATATGCCGGGGAGTGCTTCGAGCAGGTGGAGGCACTGGAGCTTGGCGAGGACGTGGTGTTCACCGGCAGAATCGATGTAAAGGATTATCTGGGCAGAATGGACATGACGATTCTGACGAGCATCAGCGAGGGGCAGCCCCTGACCATTCTGGAGAGCTTCGCGGCGCATAAGCCGGTCATCGCTACGGATGTGGGAAACTGCCGCGGCCTGATCTGCGGGGAGAAGGATGGGTTCGGAGAAGCCGGCATCCTCACCCACATCATGAATGTGGAGGAGATCGCCCAGGCTATGGTGGACATGGCCCGGAATGGGGAGAGACGCCGGATAATGGGAGAGAACGGCTACCTGAGAGCGCAATCCAGATACCGGATGGAGCAGATGCGGCAGAACTATTGGAAAATCTACAGGGATTTTGCGGAGATAATGGGGCTTCCCTGGAAGGAAGAGCCGCCGATGGGGTGAGATAAGGAAGGAACGGGCAGATGGCAGGTATAGGCGTTAAACTCAACAAAATATATCAAAAGAACACGATTGCGACCAGCCTGGCTGGGTTCGCATACAGCACCATGTCCACTGTGACGCCGATGCTGGTAGTCATACTGAACGTGATGCTCATGGAGTATTTTCTGGATTTCAAGACGCTGGGGCTTGTGGAGAGGGAGCTGTTCTCCTGCACCGTGCTGTATACCTTCATTTTCGCCCTGTTGACCGCGTCCCCCTTTAACTCCGTGCTCTCCAAGTATATGTCGGATGTCATCTATGAAGAGCGCTATGAGGACATCCGCCCCTGCTATTATCTGGGGCTTTTCATGAATGTGACCCTGAGCAGCCTGGTGGGAATCCCGTTCTGCCTGTGGGAGCATTTCGTGGGAAAGGTGGACGTATTCTATACCTTTACGGGATACTGCTGCTACATCGCCCTGGTCCTGGTGTTCTACTCCATGATCTACCTTTCGATTTCGAAGGACTATCAGAGACTGTCCCTGTTCTTCGCCATTGGGATGGGGTGGGCCTTTGTGTTCTCGCTGTTCCTGAGATTCATTGTGGGATGGGGCATCAGGGAGAGCATGCTGTTCGCCCTGATGACGGGCTTCTTCCTCACGGCTTTTCTGGAGATGGCTGTCGCGAAGCGGTATTTTACAAAGAACAGCAACCGATATAAATCCGTTCTCCGGTATTTTGCAAAATATTGGCAGTTGGTATTGGCGAATTTTCTGTATATTCTGGGGCTGTACGTCCATAACTTCGTGTTCTGGAACACGGACATGAAGCTGGTGGTGGCGAGGACCTTTGTCTGTAACCAGCCTTATGACCTGTCTCTTATACACATCTGACGCTGCCGACGAAGAGACTCGTGT
>CAMQOJ010000382.1 GCA_947003375.1 uncultured Lachnospiraceae bacterium | reverse complement strand
GGTTTTGGGTGTCGGTCTGCTCCTAAAGATTATGGTGCTAACTTCTAAACACGGGTATTGACTTTTGGCCGGAAAAGTATAATAATTATGTAAAATAAAATTTATGGATAAAATAATGGTATAACCAATGGAAGGAAGGGAGAGGCAAGTGGAAAAGAAGAACATCGACTGGGGCAACATAGGCTTCGGATATGTGCAGACGGAGAAGCGGTATGTCTCTTATTATAAGAACGGCGCATGGGACCAGGGCGGCCTGACGGAGGATGCGAACATCGTCCTGAACGAGTGCGCGTGCGTCCTGCAGTATGCCCAGACCATATTTGAGGGCCTGAAGGCTTATACCACGGAGGACGGGCGCATCGTGGCGTTCCGGCCCGACCTGAACGCGGAGCGCATGATGGATTCCGCGAGGCGGCTGGAGATGCCGGAGTTCCCGAAGGAGCGGTTCATCGACGCCGTGGACAGGGCAGTGGCGGCCAATGCGGCCTATGTGCCGCCCTATGGCAGCGGGGCGACCCTTTACATCCGCCCCTATATGTTCGGCTCCAACTCCGTCATCGGCGTGAAGCCAGCGGATGAATATCAGTTCCGCATCTTCTGTACGCCCGTGGGGCCTTATTTCAAGGGCGGCGCGAAGCCCCTGACCATCTGCGTCAGCGATTTCGACCGGGCAGCGCCCCATGGGACAGGCCATATCAAGGCCGGCCTCAACTATGCCATGAGTCTGCATGCCATCGTGACGGCCCACAGGAACGGCTATGACGAGAACATGTACCTGGATCCCGGCACCCGCACAAAGGTGGAGGAGACCGGCGGGGCCAACTTCCTCTTCGTGACGAAAGACGGCAAAATCGTCACGCCCAAGTCGGAGAGCATCCTTCCTTCCATCACCCGCCGCTCCCTTGTCCACGTGGCGCAGGAGTACCTGGGGCTGGAGGCCGAGGAGCGGGAGGTATGCCTGGACGAGCTGAAGGATTTCGCGGAGTGCGGCCTGTGCGGCACGGCGGCTGTGATCTCCCCGGTGGGCAAGGTAGTGGACCATGGCAGGGAGATCTGCTTCCCCAGCGGCATGGCCGAGATGGGGCCTGTGACCAGGAAGCTCTACGACACCCTGACCGGCATCCAGATGGGCAGGATCGAAGCTCCTAAGGGATGGATTCACGTAATCGAATAAGGGATTGACGACAGAGGCGGCCCATGCTCCACAGGAGCTCTTCCGGCAGGGAGGAGCTTGTATGGGGCATGGGCAGATTTATTCCCGCGGGCAATGAGCCAAGCGGCCGTGCTTGCACGGCCAGTTGGCGAATGCCGCGAGGGTCAAATACCAAAGTGTCCGAAGGACATTTTCTGCTCTGCAGCGTTGCAAGCTTGATTTATGGCGGCCGGAAGTTCGGAGGATTGGACGGATAGGGATGATGGAGAATGGATGTGAGGAATAGATGCCTGACAGGAAATGGCCAAAAAGGGTGGCAGGGGCTGCGCCAAGGATTATGCAGGCGGGCTGCCGCGCTGTTTTTCTGCGGTTTTTTGGCGATTACGGCATTGTCTTCCTGCGGGGGTGAAAACGGCGCAAAGGTGGTGTTCACTACCGGCATGGGCCAGGATGAGGTGTTCCGCATCGGCAGCGGGGTCTGTACCGTGCCGGAGATGATGGTGTATCTCACCAATACCCAGAACCAGTATGAGAGTGTCTATGGCCAGGAGGTGTGGAACATTTCCGTGGGGGGCGTGACCCTGGAGGAGAATGTGAAGGATACGGTGCTGGCCAAGCTGGCCCAGATCAAGACCATGTACCTTTTGGCCCAGGACAGGGGGGTAGCCCTGGACGAGGCGGAGGCCGGCCGGGTGCAGCAGGCTGCTGCGGAGTATTTCGGATCCCTGAGCCAGCGGGAGGCGGAGCTCATGGGAGTGGATGAGAAGACCATAGAGAAGCTCTATGAGGAGTACGCTCTGGCGGACAAGGTATATCGCTATATCATACAGGACGTGAATCCGGAAATCAGCGACGACGAGGCCCGCACCATCACGGTGCAGCATATCCTGCTGCGCACGTCCACGGTGGACGGGGCGGGGAACAGGGTGGACTATTCCGAGGAGCGCAGACAAGAGGCCTATCACAGGGCCGGAGAGATACGCAGGGAGGCTGTGCAGGAGGAGGCGGATTTCGTGGACCTGGCCACCCGCTACAGCGAGGATGCTGCCATCAGCTGCTCTTTCGGCAAGGGAGAGATGGATCACGCCTTTGAAGAGGCGGCTTTTGCCTTAGAGACCGGGGAGGTCAGCCAGGTGGTGGAGACGGAAGACGGGTATGAGATCATCAAATGCCTCAGCACCTTTGACAGGGAGCAGACGGATTTGAACAAGCTGCAGATCGTGGAGGAGCGGCGCAGGGAGGTGTTCGGGCAGGAGTACGATGCCTTTGTGGAGACCCTGGCCCGCCAGCTGAATGAGAAGGTCTGGGAGGAGATGGCGCTGCTCCATGACGAAGGGGTGGAGACTACGGGGTTCTTTGATGTCTATGCGAAGTATTTTCCGGATTGATGCCTGCCGCAGCAGGGGCGTTTCCATAGTTTAGAAAAATTTTAGAAAACGGGAAATCCAGTGTTTTCGGGCTTTCACGGCATGTTATTAGCACTCGGTCAAAATGAGTGCTAATTTTGTCTTGACTTTTGGACAAGTCCGTCTTAAACTAAGTCTCAGGATTTGCGTTTACTGTTTTTTCATAAAAAATAGAAGAAAGGGATGTTGTAACATGGCAGCGAAGAGCGGTAATTTATCAATCAACAGCGAGAACATTTTTCCGATTATCAAAAAGTGGCTGTATAACGACCACGACATCTTTTACAGGGAGCTGATCTCCAACGGCTGCGACGCCGTGACGAAGCTGAAAAAACTGGACATGATGGGCGAGTATACCCTGCCGGAGGGATATAAGGCGAGGATAGACGTCATCGTCAATCCGGAGAAGAAGACCCTGACCTTCACGGACAATGGCCTGGGCATGACCGCGGACGAGGTGGAGGAGTACATCAACCAGATTGCTTTCTCCGGCGCTTCCGACTTCATAGAGAAATACAAGGACAAGAGCAACGCGGACCAGATCATCGGCCATTTCGGACTGGGCTTCTACTCCGCCTTCATGGTGGCGGACGAGGTGCACATCGACACCCTGTCCTATCAGGAGGGCGCGAAGGCTGTCCACTGGGAGTGCGACGGCGGCACCGAATTCTCCATGGAGGATGGGGACAGGACAGAGGTAGGTACTACGATTACCCTGTTCCTCAACGAGGACTGCCTGGAGTTCTGCAACGAGTACAAGGCCCGTGAGGTGCTGAAGAAATACTGCTCCTTCATGCCTACGGAGATCTACCTGTCCAAGGCCAATACCACAGAGACCCAGATCATCAAGGAGGACGAGAAGCGCGAGGATGATGAAGTCCTGGAGGTGATTCAGCCGGAGAAAAAGGACGATAAAGCGGAGAAGAAAGAGAAGGATTCCGCGGATGAGGCGGATACAGCGGAGGAAGCGGACGAGGACGAAGAGGAGAAAGAGCCCGAACCCGTCAAGCTGAAGATTAAGAAGCGTCCGGAGCTCCTGAACGAGACTACACCTCTGTGGGCAAAACATGCCAACGACTGTACCAAGGAGGAGTACCTGGAGTTCTACCGCAAGGTGTTCCACGATTACAAGGAGCCCCTGTTCTGGATTCACCTGAACATGGACTATCCCTTCAACTTAAAGGGCATCCTGTATTTCCCGAAGATCAACATGGAGTACGAGTCCATCGAGGGGACAATCAAATTATACAACAACCAGGTCTTCATCGCGGACAACATCAAGGAGGTCATCCCGGAGTTCCTGATGCTGCTCAAAGGCGTCATCGACTGTCCCGACCTGCCCCTGAACGTGTCCAGGAGCGCATTGCAGAACGATGGCTTCGTGAAGAAGATTTCCGAGTACATCTCCAAGAAGGTGGCGGACAAGCTGTCCGGCATGTGCAAGACGGAGAAGGAAGAGTACGACAAATACTGGGACGACATCAGCCCCTTCATCAAGTTCGGCTGCCTGAAGGACGACAAGTTCTGCGAGAGGATGAACGACTATATCCTGTTCAAGAACCTGGAGGGCAAGTATCTGACTCTGCCTGAGTGCCTGGAAGTGAAGCCTACCGATACGGGCGACAGTGACGCGACGGAGGCCGGCAGCGCGGTGGACGAGAACGGCGAGAAGGTGGAGGCCGAGGTGGTCACCGATGAGGCGGATTCTGAGGAGAAGGACGGCGAAGAGGCCGAGGAGAAGAAGGACAAGACCATCTACTACGTCACCGACGAGCAGCAGCAGGGCCAGTATATCAAGATGTTCAGGGACAACGGCATGGACGCTGTCATCCTGACCCACAATATCGACCAGCCCTTCATCCAGCAGTTGGAGTCCAAGAACGAGGGCGTGAAGTTCCAGCGGATTGACGCGGATGTGACGGACGCGCTGAAGAGCGAGACGGACGAAGAGGAAGCCAAGGCCCTGGAGGAAGAGGCCAAGGCCCTGGGCGAGATTATAAAGAAAGCCCTGGAGAATGACAAGCTGACAGTCAAGGTGGAGAAGCTCAAGGATGAGAAGATTTCCTCCGTGCTGACCCTGTCCGAGGA
>CAMQOJ010000381.1 GCA_947003375.1 uncultured Lachnospiraceae bacterium | reverse complement strand
ATATCAGGCTGGGCAAGGAACAGATGCGTCTTGGTGGCAGATCGGATCCCAGAAATAAAAGCCTGATGAAAATGTTTAATCTAATAGATATCGGTGAACATGCGGGAAGCGGAGTGCCCAATATTTTTAATGTATGGGAAGACGAAGGGTGGGAAGAGCCTGACATAAAGGAAGATTTTGATCCGGACAGGACATCACTGACATTAAATTTTATAAAAAAGCAAGCGATAAAAGCAAGCGATAAAAAGCAAGCGATAAAAGCAAGCGATAAAAAGCAAGCGATAAAAACAAGCGATAATCAGGAAAAAATCAGATTGTATTTACAAGGGCATGAAATAGCAAAAACCAGAGATATCGCAAAGTTGCTGGGTTTGAGCATGGCAAGGGTGAGAAACATACTCTCTATGATGGATGATGTCGAAGCGATAGGAAGAAATAAAACAAGGATATACCGCTTGCGAAAGGAATTTTCGAAAAATAATGGGTCCTAACTTGACACAAGCAAGGGGCAGGTCTTCGGGATTGGGTGCAAGATTTTCACCATCGCCGGGCCGGTGATTCTCTATGGAATTTTTACGAGCTGGCTATTGGGGCTGGTTTACTGGGTTGGGAAGTGTTTTGGGGTGTTTTGAGGAAAGTCACTATTGTGCGTTTGACTTTTTCGATTATAATATGGATATGTTGAAAAGCAGGGAGGATAGTTGGCGAAAGCTCGTGAGGTGTTTGAATTGACAAAATTTGATTCTTAAAAAGAAGATAATCGCAGGGAAGTTAAAAAAGCAGAAGGCGGACTTCCAAATAGCTTGTGGGATACTTATTCTGCTTTTGCCAATTGCTATGGCGGAGTTAGCATTCTTGGGGTAAAAGAGGATAAAGACGGTAATTGGCTTACAACCGGGCTGAAGAATGCGGCAAAATTGAAGAAGGATTTCTGGGATACTCTTAATAACCGGAAAAAGGTGAGTATAGATCTTTTAAAAGATGGTGATGTGGAAGCTTTTTCGGCGGCTGGCACAGATGACGTGATTATGGTAATCTGGGTGCCGAGTGCAAAACGGGAGCTAAAGCCAGTATATATCAATGTGATTGGAGCAGCAGGACTTTCTAAAGAGGACAAAAGGCTTCATTCCACTGCAGAGCATGCAGGCAGCGGAGTACCAAATATATTTAATGTATGGGAAGATGAGGGCTGGGAGGAGCCTGTCATAACAGAATGTTTTGATCCGGATAGAACGTCACTGACGTTAAAATTCGTTAAAAAACAAGCGATAAAAACAGGCCAAAATAGGAAAGAAATCAGGTTATATCTGCAAAAATGTGAAACAGCAAAAACGAGCGATATTGCAGAATTGCTTGGTTTGAGCATGGCAAGAACGAGAGCAATACTTTCTGAAATGGATGATGTTGAGACGTTGGGAACAAATAGAACAAATAGAACAAGAAGGTATCGGCTGCGAGAGAAAGGCGAATAAAGGAATACTTGATTTGAAAGGGCAGCCGGACGTGCCGGCTGCCCTTTCAATCCGGCAGGCTGGAGCTGACGCAGAGGCCTCCCCAGCCCACCCTGCTGTTGGGATATTCGGTCTCCCCCCGGAGCGCTCTGGCCCCGGCACGCAGATAGGCCTTTACCTTTTCCCCATAGAGGAACACGTCGTTTCCCCGCACGATGCCCCATTCCATCAGCAGCGCGCAACTTCCGGATACGATGGGCGTGGCAAAAGATGTGCCTGTCATGGGCGTATGGCCCCCGTAGATGTCCGGGGCGAGGATGCCCACCCCCGGTGCTGCCAGGTCCGGCTTGGCCAGCCCCGCGGCCACCACTCCGATTGTCCGGTTGGCATCCGCGTAGCCACGCCCCGAGAAGTCCGCGTAGGCTTCGTAGGTGCTGTCATAGGCGCCCACGGAGATTACCTTGGCCGCAGTGGAGGGGATGGTCAGGGTCACCTCCGGCGTGGAATGGTAGAAGCCGGTACCCGCCGCCCGCACTACGGCGGAGGGCAGATAGAAATAGTACCGCCCAGTCACTACCTGCAGAGGCTCCAGGCGAATCGTCCATACGCCGCTGTTGATATAGTTCTGTCCTAAGGGCAGCATCTCGAAATAAATCTCCTCAGCCACAGCGTAAGGGGCGGGCTCCCCAAAATAAATCATGATTTCCGTCTGCTCCAGGCGCAGCGTGTACTTTCCGCCGTTGACCATGCGGGGCAGCTGTGTCTCCTGGCCTCCCGGAGAGCGCAGGAAGATGCGGTAGGTGTCGCAGTAATTTTTCCAGAGCTGTACATTCAGGGTGCGCTCATAGTCCGCCACCGCCAGCTCCACGGACACAGGCCTGGCAATGGGACCGATGCGGCTGGGAACGCCGTCCCCGCTAGGGGCCGCAGTTCCTGGACCCGGTCTGCCGCCGACACTGGCGACGTTGTTTTCCTGTAAAAGGCTCCCCGCCAGATGCCCTCCGCTGTTCCCTTCATTGCCGCTTCCCACGCAGATGACGGTGCGCCCGATTTCCGCAGCGTTGTCCAGGAACCGCTCTATCAGGGAGCTGCCGTCATGGGCCCCATAAGTGTTGCCAAAGCTCAGATTGATGACCAAGGGCATCTGAAGCTCCTGGGCCTTATGGATGGAATAAGTCACCGCACGCATGATTTCTGTGGTTCTGGGAAAAGAGTTTGCATCCGGCGTTCCCAACTTGACCACCAGAATATCGGCCTCCGGCGCTACGCCCTGATATGCCTTGCTGTCGCCGACGGCGATTCCCGCTACGGCCGTTCCGTGTCCGCTGGCATCCACGCTGGGCAGCAGTTCGAACTGCCGCTGTGCTGTAGGAGCCGCAAGGGCCTGATCAATCTGCCCGGAATCGAACTCCACGCCCAGCCGGTAACCCATTGGAGGGCGGCGCGTCAGGCCGGAGGCATCCTCTTCGCCGGATACCATGGGCAGCAGTGTCTGATCCCAGAGGTAGCGAATCCTTGTGCCGCCGTCTGCCTTGCGGAACTCCGGCAATCGGTAATCGATTCCACTGTCCAAGACTGCCACCAGCACGCCGGATCCGGAGAGATTGGGGGAGCGAAGGGTAACCTGCGCGATGCAGGAATTATCCGTCGGCATCTCTATATCGTAGAAATACCGTTTGGGCTTTTCCACATACTCTATCTCTTCCAGCTCCACGACCCGGTCCACCAGCTGTTCCGGAACCGTCAGCACCGCATAGCCCGCAATCAAGTATTCCACCTCTATGCCCAGGGATTTCAGGACATCCAGGCTGCCGTGGTACTTCACGATCAGCTCCCAGGTACGGGCATCGGTGTTGAAGCCCACATTCAGCTCCTCCGTCCGCGCTCTGGTCTCCTCCGGCGTCTGTAGAGCCAGCTGCAGCAGCTCCTCCAGTTTCTGATTCAAATCTCCACTCCCTTCCAAAAGAATGCCTGCACAGGCGGATTCCAATTCACCCTATGCGGCCGGTCGCTTGTCTTAGAACGGATTTTTGTACATTGGTGCGGAGCTGCGCAAAATAGAGCAACAAAAAACGAAGTCTCCGAACTCTTCAGATGAAATCCCAGGAAATTTCACTGAGTTCGGAACTTCGCGTTTTAATGGAGCATATGGGATTCGAACCCACGGCCTCAACAATGCGAATGTTGCGCGCTCCCAACTGCGCTAATGCCCCATGCATTTAAGTATAGCACAAAATACAAAAAATGCAACAAAAATTTTTTCATTTTTTCATGCACCGCCATTTCATGTTGTTTCCTGGCCAGGTACAGGCGCAGGAGGACGCTTCAGGGCATGCTCCGCCCCTTTTGTTCCTTTGTTTTGCTCCAGGAGGCCGGAGAGCCGGTCTCCCGGGCAGGATGGTTACGAACTGCCAGACCCTGCTATAGCAGAATTTCTACGGCTGTCAATGGTGTCGGAAAAACTTTATGGCAGCGGGCAAAAAGAAGGGAACATAGACCAGGCCTCTTACATATGATGTAAAAAGGTGTGCGGAGGCAGAGTATGGTGGTGATAGATGCCGGACACGGCGGCAGCAATCCAGGAGCGGTGTACCAGGGCAGGCAGGAGAAGGACGACGCGCTGGCGCTGGCCCTGGCGGTGGGACAGATTCTGGAGGAGAACGGGGTGGAGGTGTATTATACCAGAACCACGGATATCTATGAATCCCCCCAGCAGAAGGCCCAGGAGGGCAATGCGGTCCAGGGAGACTATTTTGTGTCCCTCCATCGTAATTCCAGCCCCTATCCCAATCAGTATACAGGGATAGAGTCCCTTGTATACAATCATTACGGAGAGGCGGGAAGGCTGGCGGAAAATATCAATGCCAGGCTGGAGCAGGTGGGATATGAGAACCAGGGCGTGAATGAACGGCCGGACCTGGTGGTGCTGAACCAGACGCAGATGCCGTCTGTGCTGGTGGAGGTGGGCTTTATCAATACGGATGCGGACAACCGCTTGCTGGATGAGCGGTTCCAGGAGACGGCCCGGGCAATCGCGGAGGGAATCCTGGCCACTGTGTGGAGCGCGGCGTGAGGAGGCAGTGCTGTCCGCTTGGGCGAGGGATGCGGGATACAGAGGTTTCCCCGGAATCCTTCGGTGCCTGTGGGCCGGTGCGGGTGGGACGATTGGGGCCTGCGCCCACCGGGGATTGACAGGGGGGCTTGGTATGTGGATAGAT
>CAMQOJ010000380.1 GCA_947003375.1 uncultured Lachnospiraceae bacterium | reverse complement strand
CCAATTTAAGCAATAAATCTCAACTTGTATATTTTTTCTTTACCAGCATCAAAACGTATTGTACACAGCACAAAAAGCAGATTCCCACACCGATTTTTAGCCCAGCTACTACATCAAATGGAGCAAATTCAGCATAATACATCCCTCTTATATCAATTACCCTCGTGCTGCTATATTTGAAAAAAGATATATCCACATCACATTTTCCCAAGTCGTTCATGCCATTACACAAGACGATGTCCCTGCTGTCAACCAGCGTCTTCTGGTCATCGTAGAAGCTGACCGAAACGGTCTCCTGCCTTTCTGGAAGGTTACCGACCTTGAGCAGAATATGCCAGCCTTTCGGTATTTCGCTGACGACCTTATTTTCTTCCACCGAATAAGGGGCTTCATAGATGCTTGTCCCATTACCATTCTGCCCTAAAAAACGCAATCCATTTATGCCGACTATGGCATAAACTATCGAGAGCAGCAATAATGCCAAAACCCACTTAATATGCTTTCCGAGTTCCTTTCTTAGAAATATCCTCATTATACAGCTTCAATCCTTCCTCGACATCACCATCGTAAGCAATTTTCCCGTCTCTGATATAGATTATCCTGTTACAAAACTGCCGAATCAAAACGTCAGAATGTGATGAAAAGAGCACTGCTTTTCCGGCCTTGAATAATTCCATAATCTTAGCGCGGGATTTGTTCTGGAATGATTTGTCCCCTACAGCGAGCACCTCATCAACAATTAAGATTACAGTACACAGCCAGCGCGAACCCCAACCGTGCAGACATTCCAGAAGAGTACATTCTCACAGGCCTGTCAAAATACTCGCCTAGTTCCACAAATTCTTCAATATCGCCAATGATGCTATCGATTTCACTTTTGCCCATTCCCATGATGGTTCCCTTATAGTATATGTTTTTCCGCCCGGTATAATCAGGATTGAATCCGGCAGACAGGTTGATGAGGGAGCCTACCTTTCCGTTTACCTGAATATGCCCGGCAGTGGGGAAAGTGATGCCCGCGATGATTTTCATCAAGGTAGACTTTCCAGCGCCGTTGATGCCAATCAAACCTACCACTTCGCTGTCTTTTACAGTGAAGGAGATGTGATTCAGGACTTCACGTCTGCTCTGATATCCTTTGTGCGTAAATACCCATTGCAATATCTTCCAATCCTTGTCAAACAGGACATAGGTCTTGCAGACATCTTTTACTACAATCATATCATCCATATGCTCCGTCCCCTTTTATATGAAATCCGCATAGTGCTTCCGCAGCTTGTACTGGGCGTAGCATCCCAAGGCAAAGACCGCGGTTATGCTTATCCAAAAATAAGCACTGTATCCAATGTTCTGTGTCATACCCTGCACGAAGACATTTCGGAACCCTCGGATAACATAGACCATGGGATTGATTCGGAGCAGTATATGGATTATAGTGCTGTCTACCTTATCATAGCTCCACATAATAGGCAGGGAGTATATGATCACACGCACGATTGCCAGGTAGAGCTGATGGAAGTCTTCCGACACTGCTACAAAGGCCGAAAGCAAAAGGTTCATACTGACCATCAGATAGACCAAGGCGATGAAGTAATAGAAAAACAAAACAACACTGAAACATTTCAGGTATCCGAACAAAGTGAGCGCAATCAGCAGGATGAAAAAAGTAAAGAACCTGCGAAACACGATACTCAGCACTTCAATCGTAGGAAGTATCGTTATTGGAAACCGAATGCTTTGCACAATCCCTTTATTGGATAGGATCGCGCGGCTTCCCTGGTTCAGCATATCGCTGATGAAAAACCAGGGGATCAGTCCGGTCAGCAGGTATACGATGCTGTTCATACCATCTATCTTTCCGAATCCGGATATCAACAGGCGGAACATGATGAATACCAGGATATATACAATGTCATGAAAATATGTCCATAAGATGCCCAAACTGCTGCGAACGGTCTGCTTTTCTGTATTGATCAGAGCCATTTTGATAATCTGGCGGTAATTCTCCCTATGCTCTTTTAGGATAAATCCGATTGCCTTAAACATCTTGATCCTCCGTTAACAGCAGGTCATACAGATTCATGTAGTCTTTTCCCATATCAGCCACCGTCCGTATTGGCTGCTCCAATGCTTCACCGCATAATTTGCTGTAGGCAGCCCGGTCTTCACTTATCTTGCAAATCGTGTGATATGCGGCAATGGGATTTTTCAGGTCAGCCAGTATGCATCCGCCTTTTATTCCCCGTTCCCGCAGAGTGCCTATATCGCTTACTACGCAAGGTAGGCCGCAGCTGAAGGCTTCCGTGATAATGTGGCAGTAGGTTTCGGGCCAGATGGAGAATACGCCGACATAAGAAGGCCTTATCCTGGCAGCGTAATTCCTGAAATCGTCCCTGATATATCTGCCGTAATATTTCACTTTCTGCTTCAGGCTTTCCGGCAGGCTTCCGATACAATGGAATTCTAGCCGACCTTCTTTGTCGGCATCTATCAATTCGGAAATGTATCCGGCTCCCTTATTGTAGCTGATATTTCCTGCCAGTAATATCTTAATCTTTTCGCCAGCATCAGGTATGCTGCCATAATATTCTCTCGGATAGAGAAAGTCCCTCCCATGCTCATATATCCTGATCTGCCCCTTTAGGCTGGGGAATATCTTTTCATACACATCACGACTGTATGCTGAAGTCGTGACATAGGCATTTATTTTTCCCAGAATATCAGCCACAGGGCCACGCCAGTTAGCCGCGACCCATTTAGGCACGTTTTTTGAAATCTTAATCTGCGATACATCCATCTGACACCGCCCGGAGGAAGAAGCACAGTCCGCTTCGCAGTATTCCCCTTTCCCATTGACCAGATTGATTGTAGGGCAGATATAATAGAAATCATGGAAGGAGAGCACGCAAGGGACATTCATCCAATTGGCTGCATCTATCATGTCAAATGTATGCATATACAAATGACGGATATGGACAATATCAATATGGCAATGGTGCAGCACATTATAGTAAATATTCCGCCATTCCGGGACATACAGGCTATTTATGTCCCACTTATATGCCAAATCCCATTTTTTCAATTGATGAAGAGCCCCGTCCGTAAGCTGATATAAGCGCAATGTACTGCAATTGCTATTCAGCAGAAATACGTTCCACCCCTGTGAACATACATACCCCATCAAATCTTCGTTGGTCTTTACACTGCCTCCCTTTTCCTGATGAATGACATACAGGATATTCCTCTTTCCGGAAATTCCATGAAGCTGTTCTGCTGTCTCCCGCTTTATCTTCTGCCGAATCGATTCCAGCCGTTCTGAATTCAGCATATTTTTCACAAGATAATCATACTGCGGATACCTGGATAAAAGAATCTCATAGTTTTTGCGCAGCAGCTTCTGTTTCTTATGACCGAAGGAAGCCGTATGGTGGTGAAAAATATAGGTATCGTCACTTATGATATTCTCATATCCCTTTGATATGACCCGCATGCAAAAGTCATTTTCTTCGCAATATCCCTTGCCAAAGGTATCTTCGTCAAAGAGGCCCACATGTTCAAAGGCGTCTCTCTTGATATACATGCAAAATCCATTCCCTGTAGGAACCCGTTCATATGTGTGGACAGATTGATTTTCGACCAGCTTAGCCATGTCTTCCAGCGTCCATCTGTCAGGCAGATTGTTATCTGCGTTAACTTCCGGAACGCTGAATGCCCCTGCCGCGTTGGACAGAGGCGTAACTGTCATGACCCTTTCATCTGAATACGCGGCAATCGTCAATTTTTCAAGCCACTTTTTGGTCACTACAGTGTCGCTATTGAGGAGCACCACATCTGTATTGCAGGCTTGTATCCCTACATTGATGGATTTAACATATCCCAGGTTCCGGGGATTTGTCACTACCATGACATTTCGCTGGGACTTATACAATGATAACAGCTCTTCTATTCTGGAGTCTGTGCTGCAATCATTTATCAGTATAATCTGAAATGGCGCTGCTGTGTTCCTTAGAATGGAATCAACGCAACATTTTAACTCATCATAGGCGTTGAACACAGGAATAATGATTGCAATGCCTGTCTGCCGGACTTTGCCAGAAGCATTTTCTATCTGCAGAAAGTCCAAGTCAATCATCCCTTTTGCCGAGGTATCGCTTTTGGGGATGCTGGATTCGATGTCTTTCGCATCTGTTTGCTGCCGCTTGTATCGCTTGACCAGGCGGAACAGCGCAGCAGGCAATCTGTAACAACGGAGAGGATGCCTCAATGCATCCACTAACAGGCACCCCAATTGATACTGGAAGGTGTTGGCATACCATGTACATAGATTTTGGTAGCTTTCTTTTTCGTGCTGCCACCTCTGCCGCTCCTGCTCATATGCCTGTTCCGTAGCTTTGAGCTGTTCTGCAAGTTTTTCTTCCATAATAAATATCTCTTCTCAGAATCTAATCCCTCATATATAAATCCCGTGTGTAAACCTTATCTTTCACATCCGCTAAGTCTGCGGCATATCGATTTGAAACTATGACATCCGACATTTCTTTAAACTCTTTTAAATCCTGTATTATCCTACTGCCGAAAAAGAGTTTGCCCGAATATGTCGGTTCATATACAACAACCTCTATTCCTGTCTCTTATACACATCTCCGAGCCCACGAGACAGATGAGGATCTC
>CAMQOJ010000379.1 GCA_947003375.1 uncultured Lachnospiraceae bacterium | reverse complement strand
TACACGAGTCTCTTCGTCGGCAGCGTCAGATGTGTATAAGAGACAGCTCCGGGGCTGCTTTATGATTTCGCTGTCTCAGCTCCGGACGCGGCTCCCCCGGGATTTCCAAGCCATCCCGGAGAAGCCGGTAAATCAGCGGCAGGTCCCATGCATCAAAACGCCATTCAGTCTTCCTTCCCGAAAGTCCGCCTCTTCAGCTCCTCTAAAGCCTCCCTGAACTTCACGGATGTCATCCCGGGGTTGGAACGAATCATATCCCGCTGGAAGAAATCCCGCAGCCTCCCCAGGCGCTTCCTGTCCTCCAGTTTGATGGCATACTTCGTCCGCAGATCCAGGATCTCCTCGCCCATGTCCTTCTTCTGCTCCGCGCCCCATGTAGGCACCATGGCCTTTAGCTGCTCCAGCTTCCGCTCGATGCCGGATTTGATGTCCTCTATGTGCATGGCCATGCTCTCGGCCCATTCCTCCCTGGCGTTGCTGGCGCTCTCAGCCAGGGCAGCCTTGTAGTTGTCCATCTCCTGGCTGGTCAGCGCGATGACCACATCCAGGCGCTTCTGGATATGGACCATCTCCTCCTTGACCTTCTCCATCTTCACCAGCACGTCCCGCAGGTCGATGGCAGCCTTGAAGGACAGCGCGAAGTCCGCCGCGATATAGACGGTGAGGACGCCTGTCACCGCCTTCAACGGCATGTTCGGTATGGAGAGGACCAGCCGCTCCACGGGCACATGCACCACCTCTGTCATGAGAATCGTCAGGAACCCCCAGGACAGGGATGTGCCCAGACAGATATGCCCCTGGAAGTTGAATTTATTCTTGGTATAGTCCCAGTACCGCACCTTGAACAGCGCCTCCATGGTGACGCCGGTGACATACTCCAGCACCGTAGCGCCGACGCAGCCCGCCACATAGACCATGAGGATATTGTCCTGGAAGGGCATGGACACCACCAGCATCATGATGGCCCCGCTCCCGTACAGGGGCAGGAAAGGCCCTCTCATAAAGCCCCGGTTGGTCAGCTTCCTGGTCCTCACGGATACGTAGGCGGATTCGATGCACCATCCCACGAAGCAGTAAAAATAGAAAAAGAACAGCCATTGCACAATCGAATAAGAATACATAAAAGCTCCTCACATCATCTGTATACCGCTATGTCCACCGCCAGCTTCCCCTTCCTGGTCTCCCTGGGCTCGCCGGTCAGGGTGAATTTCCCATAGCCCCTGGCGTTCACGGTCTCCCCGCTTTTTAGCAGCCTGGAATTGTTCCCGCACAGGCGGCCGTCCACGTATACCTTTCCCGCCCGGAACAGCTCCAGGCTCTTCTCCCGGGACATGTTATAGACCTTCGCCAGCACCGCGTCCACCCGGAAGGACTGCACCTGGATACTGACGGATTGGGCTCCTCCTGCGGAATGTCCGCCGGGCCTTCCGTCAGGCTGCACTTTACATGGGTGTGCCGCACCTGGCTTAAGTTCTCGCAGATGAAGCCCGCGATGGAGTCCAGGCAGAACAGATAGGCCTCCCTCTCCCCCACCTTGATGTCGCCGATGGTGCTGCGCTCTATCCCTAAGTTCATCAAGGCCCCCAGGAAGTCCCTGTGGGACAGATCGTCCGCAAATTTCTGCGCGAGAGGCCGTATATGGACGCAGACGATGGGGAACGGCACCTCATACCCCAGCTCCTCCGGGCTCCCGAAGCGCGCCACCACCCTGTCCGCCGCCTGGCAGCCGCCCTCCAGCCTGTATCCGGCATGGGACAGCTTTCCCTCCTCCTGCCAGAAGATATCCTGCTCGCTTAAGCCCAGGAAACCCGTGAAGGTAAAGATGCCCTGCTGAAAAGATTTTTCCGCCAGGTCGCGGAACCGGTTCCTCAATTGATGAATTTCCTTCTCGTCCGAATGCTTTCTTTCCATCTCCGAAAATCCTCTCCTTCGGGGATATTTCTGTCGGGCATGTCCCTGTCCTCAGAGCTGCCCTGCTCTCTACGTCCTCAGGAGAAGCTGATGATCGCCTCCCTGGGAGCCTTCGTCTTCTCCACTGCAACCGCGTGCAGCATGGGGCCCTCCCCCTTGTAGTCCTCCCAGTACTCCTTCGCCACCGTGGCCGTCACCTTCACCCACTCCTTCTGCTTCAATGCCGCCGCCCCCTCGAACTTGCAGGCATAGCCCAGGAAGGACATGTCGTCCGCGCAGCAGGTCATGGCCAGACGGCCGGGCACGAAATACCCCTCGGGGAACTCCTCCGGCTTCAGCACCATGGCCACGAACTGAATCTTCTTGCCCACATACCGCTCCAGATGGTCCATGGAATCCAGATACCAGATGCCATATCCCTGGTTGTCCAGCACGATGGTCTCCTGGTTCAGGTCGTAGGGCAGGTCTTCCTCGAAAATCTCGTCTATCTCCCCCTGGGCGTCCTCGAAGATCACGTCCGCGGAGGGGTTCACCGCCTTGATGTTCCTCTTATAGGAATTCAACTGGTCGCGCACGGTGTCGCAGCGGTTGAAGACAATCATCTCCGACTTCCGGATCATCTCCGCCAGAAGCGAACGCATGTTCGTATAGTACATGGGGAAGGTGGAGCCGTCGATCATGGTGATCTGCTGCTCTGTCTTCCAATACCAGGGAAGCTTCACGTTCTTGAAATTCCACATGCCGTTGAACTCGATGACGATGCGCTCCGGCTTGTGCAGCTTCTCCAGGTCCGTCAGATGCGCCGGATTGAAATCCTCCTCGTTTTCAATCAGCTCCACCTCCGTGCGGCTCTTCTTCAAAAGGGCCGGGTCGTATTCGTTCTCCCCCTCCTCGCAGAGAATCAGCAGGGTCTTCCCCTTGATCTGGAAATAATTCTGCGCCAGCGTGAAGGAGATGAACTCCGTCTTGCCGCTCTCCAAAAATCCGTTGATCATATATACAGGCTTCATCTTCGCTCCCATCTGCCCGGCCTGGCGGGCTCATGCAGACACAGGCCCCGTCCCCGGCTCCCGGCAAGGACGCCCTCCGCGGGCAATGTTTCCGCAGGGCATCCTTCCAGCCGCTTCCGCAGCCTGTGCGACTCAAACTATCCGTTTTCCCAGGGTCATGCCCGGAACAGCTCCTCCAGCCTGTCCTCTCTGAGCTGCGCTCCGATCACGCAGAATTTCCCGGTGACATCCGGCTTTCCCGTCCTGACGCCATGCTCCCCGGGCACATAGTCGAAGTAGATCCAGGTGCCGTCCTCGGCGGGGACCATGCCCTTTGCCCGCAGGATGGCGCCGTATTCGCCGCTGTCCAAGGCGGTCAGTATGCTCTCGATGCGGGCTGCCGTGAACTTCGCGGGAGACTCCTTGCCCCAACTGGTGAACACTTCGTCGGCATGGTGGTGGCCGTGGTGGTCATGATGGTCATGGCCGCAGCCGCAGTGTCCATCGTGGTCATGGTGATGCTCGTGGCACTCTCCATCGTGGTGGTGGCCGTGCTCACAGCATTCCTCACCAGCATGGTGATGATGCTCATGGCCGCAGTTCTCGCCCTCCTCATGGTGATGATGCCCATGACCACAGCTCTCGCCCTCTTCATGATGGTGCTCATGACCACAGCATTCCTCCCCATCGTGGTCATGGTGATGCCCGTGCTTGCAGCACTCTTCCCCGTCATGGTCATGCCCATGGCCGCAGCACTCGCCCTCCTCATGGTGATGTTTGTGCTCGCAGCATTCCCCTTCTTCATGGTGATGGTGCTCATGGCCGCAACACTCCTCATCATCATGGTGATGATGGTGCCCATGACCGCAGCACTCCTCCCCGTCATGGTCATGGTGATGTTTGTGCTCGCAGCATTCCCCTTCTTCATGGTGATGATGTCCATGCCCACAGCACTCGCCCTCTTCATGATGGTGATGCTCATGCTCCTCCTTGGCGTGCTCCAGCATCTCCTTCATCATATCCTCCAGGGTGTCCGCCCCCTCTATGGTCTCCAGCACGGCCCTGCCCTCCAACTGCGCCAGGGGCGTGGTTATAATCGTAGCCTTGTCATTGTGCTCCCTGATCAGCCTCACGCACTCCTGCACCTTGGCGGCATCCGCCTTGTCCGTCCTGCTCAAGATAATCGTCCCCGCGTACTCGATCTGGTTGATGAAGAACTCGCCGAAGTTCTTGATATACATCTTCGCCTTGGAGGCGTCCACCACCGCCACGGCGCTGTTCACCTGCACGTCCAGATCCGCCGCCACGTCCTCCACGGCCCGGAGCACATCCGATAGCTTCCCCACCCCGGAGGGCTCGATCAGGATGCGCTCCGGCCCGTAGGTCTCGATGACTTCCTTTAAGGAAGCTCCGAAATCCCCCACCAAAGAGCAGCAGATACAGCCGGAGTTCATCTCCTTGATCTCGATTCCGGCCTCCTTCAGGAATCCCCCGTCGATGCCAATCTCCCCGAACTCGTTCTCAATCAGCACGGTCTTGCTGCCGTCCAGTGCCTCCTGTAAAAGCTTCTTGATCAGGGTCGTCTTCCCCGCCCCCAAAAATCCTGAAACCACATCTATCTTTGTCATCCTAACCAATCCTTTCTCCGGGTTCTTTCTATGACAGACCTGCGCCCGACATGCACCCCGAACCCATTTCTCTCTATTTTCCTCCAAAAGAGAACGATTGTCAATCTGCTGGGAGGGTTTTCTTGTGTAGGATGCCGATTGACATA
>CAMQOJ010000378.1 GCA_947003375.1 uncultured Lachnospiraceae bacterium | reverse complement strand
TCATATGGTCTCCCAGGAGACCATCCGCAACCGCACCCATCTGTCCATCACGGCAGAAGGGCGGGAGACCTTGGGCTTTTTCCAGAATCTGATTAATTATGGCATCAAGCAGGACATCGATGCGTATTTCAGGGAAAAGGGGTATGCGCTGCGCAATGAGGTCTCCGTGCTGGGAGACTATTATTATGATGCGAAGGCAGGGGGATATGAGGCCCATCTGGTGGCCAAGGACAGAGACGTAAGCCTGGTGGACATGCGGATATCCGCGCCTACGGAGGATATCGCGGAGACAATCTGCAATAAATGGGAGGAAAAGAATCAGAAGATTTACCAATATCTGGTGGGGGAGCTTTTTTAATGCGGAATCGGCATGGACATCGACTCCGAATCATGCTATCTGAATGTACCTGATAATCCACGATGTTTCCTATAGGAGGCGGTCATATGCCAGGCGAAAAAGAGCTTAATGTAAATCTCTTCGAAAGGTTGGACTTAATAGAACGCTTGGAGATGATAGCGGAAAACAACGACATCAACGCTATCAAGAAACAGCTCGCTATCGAGCGGAAATTCATAGAACGGAAGCTGTACCAGCAACCGCTGTTGAGCCAATCATCCAGTCAGCAGATACAATGATAAGGCGATGCGGGAAAGGGGCTGTCGGGAAGTGTTGTCCCTGACAACCCCTTCTTTCATTCAAAATTCTCCTGTGCTTACTTCGCCTCTTCTTTAATCCTCTGCATATGCTCTCGTATCTTCGCCTCATAGCCGTTGCCGGAAGGCTTATAGAACTCCTTCCCGTCCAGCTCATAGGGCAGGTACTGCTGTCTCACGTAATGATTGGGATAATCGTGGGCGTATTTATAGCCCGTGCCCCGGCCCAGCTTGGCCGCTCCCTTGTAGTGGGCGTCCTGGAGATGAGTGGGGATGGGCAGGTTTCCCGTGCGCCCCACCTCCTCCATGGCGGCGAAGATGCCCGCGCTGGCTGCGTTGCTCTTGGGCGCGCTGGCCACATAGGCCGCGGCCTGGGCCAGGATAATCTGGGCCTCCGGCATGCCAATCCGCTCCACGGCCAGGGAGGCGTTGGTGGCCACCACCAGGGCCTGGGGATCCGCGTTGCCCACGTCCTCGGCGGCGCATATCATAATCCTTCTGGCCACGAAGGCCACGCTTTCTCCCGCATATAGCATCCTGGCAAGGTAGTACACCGCCGCGTCCGGGTCGGAGCCCCGCATGCTCTTGATGAAGGCGGAGATGGTGTCATAATGATTGTCCCCGGACTTGTCGTACCGGGCCGCCCGCTTCTGGATGCACTCCTGAGCTACGTCCAGGGTGATGCGGATCTTGCCGTCCGCACTGCGTCCGGTGCTCATGATGCCCAGCTCGATGGCGTTCAAGGCGTGCCTGGCATCCCCACCGGAGATGTCCGCCAGAAAGTCCAGGGCATCCTCATCAATCACCGCCTCATACGCACCCATGCCCCGCTCCGCGTCATAGACCGCCTTTTTCAGAAGCTCCTTCACCGCCTCCACGGGGATGGGCTTCAGCTCAAAGATGATGGAGCGGGACAGCAATGCCCCGTTGACCTCGAAATAGGGATTCTCCGTGGTGGCGCCTATTAATATTATGGTTCCGTCTTCCACGAAGGGCAGCAGATAGTCCTGCTGAGCCTTGTTGAAGCGGTGAATCTCATCGATGAAAAGGATGGTTCGCTTGCCGTACATTCCCTGGATTTCCTTGGCCTTGGCCACCACCTCCTCCATGTCCTTCTTTCCGGCCACGGTGGCGTTGATCTGGGTGAATTCGGCGCTGGTGGTGCTGGCGATGACCTTGGCCAAGGTGGTCTTGCCCGTGCCGGGCGGGCCATAGAAAATGACGGAGCTGATCTTGTCCGCCTGGATGGCCCGGTAGAGCAGCTTGTCCTTGCCGATGATGTGCTCCTGCCCTGCCACCTCGTCCAGCGTCCGGGGGCGCATCCTGGCGGCCAGGGGAGCCTCCTTTTCCATGTCGTTGCTGCGCATATAGTCAAAAATATTCATGTCCATGCCGTTTTCCACCATCCCTTACCACTTTCTTCCGCTTTGCCTGTGTGCAGGCACTGTTCCCTCAGCGCTTCAGGTACACCTCGTTCTCATGGACGGTGACGGATTCCAGGCTCCTTAAGAAGCTGGAGATCCGGCTGTAGCCGAACTGCTTGAAGTCCAGCTGCCTGTACTTCTTGTGCAGCTCGTCGTTGAGGCTGGCCAGGTTCTCCACCATGCCGCCGTTCTTCTCAATCATATGGCAGATTTCCCGCTCCAGCTCCTCTTTCGTCAGGGTGGAGCGGCGCTCCACGTAATACTGGCTGCTGATCTTTTTCACATGGAGGTCTGTCAGCTCCTGGTCTATCATGGTGCTCAGCTTGGAATATCCGTAATTTCGTACATCAAAATCCGAAAACTTATCATTGAGGCGATTTCCAAGCCGGGCCAAATCCACATGCTTCCCGCCGTTCTCATTAATCAGGGCCAGGATTACCTGGCGCACCTCGGCCAGGGACGTCACATTCTGCTCGTCAGCAGACGCCGTGTCAGCCTGAGCGCCAAACCCTCCGCAGCCGCCTGACCGGGAGCCCTTTTCGTATGAGGCACCGCGCTCCTCCGCAGAGCTGCCGGCTCTGGCAGGGATGGCCTCCTCGATGTTCTGCTCCGCCACCAGGTTCAGGTGGATGAATCTGTTGCAGGCCCGGGTCAGAGCCAGCGGGGTCTTGGACTCGCCCATGCCCAGCACGAACATGTTCTCCTCTCTGAGGCGCATGGCCAGCCTGGTGAAGTCGCTGTCGCTGGTGACCAGGCAGAAGCCTTGGACCTTGTTCTTGTAGAGGATGTCCATGGCATCTATCACCATGGCCATGTCGGTGGCGTTCTTTCCCGTGGTGTAGGAGAACTGCTGCACCGGCATGATTGAATATTCCAAAAGCATGCCCTCCGACCAGCCATTGCCCTTCGACCAGTTCCCGTAGATGCGCCGGTAGCTGGTGGAGCCGTATTTCTCCAGCTCCTCAAATATGGTGACCGCGTACTTGGAGCTGATGTTGTCCGCATCTATCAGCACCGCGAACTGCATTTTTTCATTGGACATGGTGTCCATGATTTCTTCCATAATCTATGACCCTTTCTATAACCTGCAAACTCCCCTATCTATACCACTAGTACCCCAAAAGCCGTACCGGCCCCTATACACTTTACAGTCTTGGAAAATCCCTACTCACACTTATCGCTTCACGCCCAGGAAATCCTCATAAACCTTACAGATATCCGCCGCCTCCCTGGGATTTTGCATCTCGCAGAATATCCGAAGCAGCGGCTCCGTCCCGGAGAAGCGGGCGATGACCCAGCCGCCATTCTTGAAATACACCTTGGAACCGTCCAGATAGCTCACCTTCTTCACCTCAAAGGGAAGCTCGGGGAGCTTTTTCTCCTCCAGCAGGATATGGGAGATCCGCTCCTTGGTCTCCTGGTCGAAGCGGTAGTCCCGCTCCTCCATGTCGATTCGGCCGTACTCCGCCTCCAAATCCTCCACCAGCTGGGACAACTTCCTTCCTGATGCCGCAATCATCTCCACCAGAAGCATGGCCGCGTAGATGCCGTCCTTGCCCTTGATATGCCCGCGCACGGTGAGTCCACCGGAGGATTCCCCGCCTATGACTGCGTCCGTCTCGTTCATCTTGGCAGAGATATGTTTAAAGCCCACTGGCACTTCGTAACATTTTTCCCCGAAAGCCTCTGCCACACGGTCCAGTACATGGGTAGTACAGATATTACGGACTGCGGGGCCCTGCCATTTCTTATATTTCTTCAGATAATGGTACAGCAGCACCAGAATCTCGTTGGGATGCAGGAACCGCCCTGTGTCATCGATGATACCCAGCCTGTCCGCGTCCCCGTCCGTGGCGATACCGATGTCATAATCCCCGTCCGTGACACAGGTCTGGAGCATATGGAGCGTAGCCGCCGAGGGTGCTGGGAGCTTTCCGCCGAAGAGGGTGTCATGCCGGTCGTGGATTACCTCCACCTCGCAGCGGGCCGTCTGCAGCAGGGTGCGCAGGGAGGTCTCGGACACGCCGTACATGGGATCCAGCACCACCCTGAGATTGCTGCGGCGGATTGCATCCATGTCCACAGCCTTCATCAGGTCGTCCAGGTATTCGTTCAGGGGATAGATTTCCCGAATCAGGCCCTGGTCCTTTGCCTTAGCGTACTCCAGCTCCTCCACCGGCTGCTCCACCTTGTCAATGTACGCCTCAATCTCCCGGGTCTGGACCTCGTCCGCGTCCCGGCCTCCCGCTGTGAACACCTTGATACCGTTGTAGATGGCCGGGTTGTGGCTGGCCGTTATCATCATGCCATAGGGGAAGCCATGCCGCTCCACATAGTACATGGCCAGGGGCGTGGGGCAGGACTTGTTGATCAGGCTGGCCTGAATGCCGTTTGCCGCGAACACGCAGGCCGCCCACTGCATGGCCTCCTTGGACAGGAAGCGCCTGTCATAGCCCATGACGATTCCCCGCTCCGCCACCCCCTCATCCTTCATTTTCCCGCACAATGCCCTGGCCAGAATCTGAATGTTCTGCTTCGTGAATCCATCTCCGATGACGTCTCTTCAGCCGCCGGCCCCAAGACGAATCATGCAGCCT
>CAMQOJ010000377.1 GCA_947003375.1 uncultured Lachnospiraceae bacterium | reverse complement strand
GATTTGCCGCGTGCGTCCTGCCCGGCTCGATATAGTCGGCGATAAAGACGATTTTCTCCAGAGTGCTCATATTCTGCCTGCCTGTGGTATGGCTGCGGATAGCGTTCAGGATATCCGGATTGCTGACGCCATACTTCTGATAGGCAAGATAGGCCCCCACCTTTGCGTGGAGCAGGAAAGGGTTCTTCTTCTCAACCGCCGTGACGGGAATCTTATTCTTTTTACAGATGGAAAGGCGTTTCTCGTCCGTAAGGCATTTCGCGCAGTCGTGGAGCAGGCCGGCAATCTGCGCATCCCTGATATCGCAGCCGTAGCGCATGGCCAGCGCCGCCGCCGTGTATTCCACCCCTAAGGTATGCTCGAAGCGTTTGCTGTCCTGTACCTTTTCCATAGCTCTTCGAAGCTTCTTCAAACTATTCGCTTTTTTCACGGTAAAATCCCTTTTCTCTGATATATGCTAATACATCGTCGGGCACCAGATACCTGACGCTCTGTCCCCTGCGGATGCGCTCCCGGATTTCTGTGGAGGAAATGGACATATGAAGGAAGGGGAGCAGCACAATCTCCCGCCCCTCACAGAACCGCTCCTCCAGTTCGCGCTTTTTCGCCTCCATCTCCGGCAGGGTATTCTCTCCCCGGACCGCGGCCACCAAAGTGCAATTGGCGAAAATCCGCTCCGGCGCTTTCCATTTCTCGATGGAGAACAGGCAGTCGGCCCCGGCGATGAAGAAAAACGCATCCTCCGGATATTTCCCGCGCAGCTCCTCCAGGGTCTCGCAGGTATAGGTATACCCCTGCCGCCTTACCTCCGTATCCAGGCATCTGAAACGGCTGTTGCCCAAAATGGCAAGCTGCGTCATCCGAAGACGCTCCTCACCGGGCAGGATATTCTGCGCGGCCTTCATATAGGGCATCCCTGCGGGAACCATCCACACCTCGTCCAGCTTCAACGCATCCAGCGCCCATTCCGCCAGCATCAGATGTCCCACATGGATGGGGTTGAATGTCCCTCCCATAAGGCCTATCCGTCTCGTTCCCATGGGAGGCGTTTCTTCCATGGAATGTTTTTCTTCCATGGAATGTTTTTCTTCCATATGGATACTCTTCTTCATTTTCCTCTGCCTGCCCCCCTTTATCCGAAAATCATCTGGGAAGCACGATTTTGGGCTTGTCCCTGTCCGGCTTATACAGCACGATTCGCTTGCCGATGACCTGCACCACCTGGGAATGGGTCCGCCCCGCCACCATCTCCGCTATCTCATTGGGGTCGTCCGCACAGTTCTTCAGCACCGCGATCTTCACCAGCTCGTTTTTGTTGAACGTCTCCTCTATAGCCGCTGTCAGCTCCGGGGTAAGGCTGGCCTTCCCCACCTGGAAGACAGGCTTCAGATTGCTGGCCAGGCTTTTCAGATACGCTCTCTGCTTGCTCGTCATTGTCATGATTATTCACCTTCGTTATTTATAATAGTCAAAGGAATGCCCGTATATGCGGACGGTATCGCCGTCCTGGATCCCCAGCGCCTCCAGCTGCTCCAGAATGCCGTTGGTCTTCAGGAAGTTCTGGAAGAAAGCGAAGCCTTTCTCGCTGTCCAGGTTGGTGTATCCCAGCATCTTCTCCACCCGGGGGCCCTCCACCACGTACTCGTCTTTCGCGGCATCGTACTCCACAGTATAGGGGTCATTCTGATTGGCGGCTGTCTGCTCCGGGAAGAACTCCTGTTCGAATACGGTAACCTCGTTTCCAAGCTCCTCCAGCATCCCGTTCACATGGTACAGCAGCTCTCTCACGCCCTCTCCGCTGACCGCGGAGATAGGATATACCGGAATCCCCTTTGGCTCGAATTCCGCCTTGATGGCATTCACGGGGCTGTCGTCCCGGTCGTAGATCACGTCGATTTTATTGGCGGCAATGACCTGGGGCCGCCTGGCGATATCCGGATTGTAGGCGTCCAGCTCCTTATTGATGGCGTAGATATCCTCAATGGGGTCGCGCCCCTCCGTACCGGCCGCATCCACGATATGGATGATTACCTTGGTGCGCTCGATATGGCGCAGGAACTCATGCCCCAGCCCGATACCCTCCGAGGCTCCCTCAATCAGCCCCGGGATGTCCGCGATGACGAATCCGTTGGTGCCGTCCAGATCCACCACGCCCAGATTGGGATTCAGGGTGGTGAAATGATAATTCGCAATCTTCGGCTTGGCGTTGGTGACCCTGGCCAGAAATGTGGATTTGCCCACGTTGGGCAGCCCTACCAGGCCTACATCCGCGATGACCTTCAGCTCCAGCAGGATCTCCAGCTCCTTTGCCGGACGTCCCGGCTGGGCGTAGGTGGGGGCCTGCATGGTGCTGGTGGCATAGTGCTGGTTCCCGCTGCCGCCGCGTCCGCCTTTCAGGAGCGTGACCTGACGGTTGTCGCCGGACATGTCCACGATGACCTGGCCGCTGGCCGCTTCCTTGATGACCGTCCCGGGAGGCACCTTCAGCACGATGTCGCTGCCATCCTTGCC
This sequence comes from uncultured Lachnospiraceae bacterium, assembly GCA_947003375.1. Taxonomy (GTDB): domain Bacteria; phylum Bacillota; class Clostridia; order Lachnospirales; family Lachnospiraceae; genus Acetatifactor. The sequence goes on along the minus strand of CAMQOJ010000377.1, from coordinate 2,174 downwards.
CCGGCAGTTTCGTTTGCCGCCGGGCTCTCCGTCCTGCGCCTTGTACTTCCGGACATTGCGGAAGTCGATCAGGGTGTTCAGCCCCTCGTCCACTACGAAGATCACGTCTCCGCCCTTGCCGCCGTCCCCGCCGTCAGGCCCTCCCGCCGGCACATACTTCTCACGGCGGAAGGACACATGGCCGTCCCCGCCCTTGCCGCTCCTCACATATATCTTGGCTCTGTCTGCAAACATAAACGATACCTTTCACAAAACGAGGACTCCAACCGCATTGTTTGGAGTCCCTGCCGATTGAACTATTCCTCTACAGGATAGACAGAAGCACACTTTCTGTCTCTTCCTTTTCTCTCGAAACGAAGGATACCATCCACCTTTGCGAACAGAGTATCATCTCCGCCTCTCCCTACGTTCACGCCGGGATGAATCTTAGTTCCGCGCTGTCTGTAAAGGATATTTCCAGCCTTCACGAACTGTCCGTCAGCCCTCTTCGCGCCTAATCTCTTAGATTCAGAGTCTCTTCCGTTCTTTGTGGAACCAACTCCCTTTTTATGAGCGAAAAATTGAAGGTTCATACGAAACATGGTCTACACCTCCTCGAATTTTACTTGTAAATACTTATCGCCGTATTCCCTGCTCAGGTTTTCCAGGGAAAAAACCATGGAATCCATCAGGAAACCCGACTTTTCCTGCAGGACGCTTTCAAAATCGCACTTCAAAAACCCTGTCTGCTCATTCTCTGTGACCGCCAGCCTTTCCCCGGCCAGTTCCTCCAGGGAATTGATGGTGCCGATGGTGAGGGCCGATATGGCCGCGCAGAGGATATCAGGCCTACCGCGCTTTGCGTATCCCGCATGCCCCATACAGTAGAAGCCTCTGTAGGAGCCTTTTTTGTCTCTGCAGATCACTACAGTCGTCATAGCCGATTATGCATTGATTTTGTCGATCTTGACCTTTGTGTAGAGCTGTCTGTGGCCGTTCTTCTTGTGATAGCCGGTCTTTCTCTTGTACTTGTATACAATGATTTTCCGACCCTTGCCCTGCTCTACCACAGTCCCGGATACAGTAGCGTTCGCAACATCCTGGCCTACCTTCAGTCCCTCGTCGCTCACAGCGATGACACGGTCAAAGGTAATGGCGCTGCCGGCTTCCCCTTCGAGCTTCTCGACCCTGATGACATCGCCCTCGGAAACCTTGTACTGCTTTCCACCCGTTACAATAATTGCGTACATAATTAGGCACCTCCTATTCATGAACCGACAGGTTCATTTTACTCGCTGGCTTTGGTGGTATCCGCTCTCTGCGGACACGCTTCTACCGAACCATGCGGCATTTGTGCGCACACACCTTACATAAATGCAGCCATATCATGCACACTAGGACATCATAGCACAAGGCGCCTCATTCTGTCAATAGCTTCAACCGTTTTTCTTCTCAAAATCTTCCACATACTGGACAATCAGGTTCACGGTGCCGTCCTCCCCCAGGACGCTGCTGTTGATGCACAGGTCGTAGCTGTCCGCCCGGCCCCATTTCTTGGAGGAATAATAATTGTAATAGCTCTGCCGCTGCTTATCCTTCTTGACAATCATGTCCCTGGCCTTGCTCTCGCTTAAGTTGTACCGCTCCATGACATGCTTGGTCTTGGCCTCGTCATTGCCGTAGATGAACAGGTTCACCACATTCGTGCGGCCGGCCAGCGCATAGTCCGCGCAGCGCCCCACGATGACGCAGGGCCCCTCGTCCGCAATCTTCTTGATGGTGTCGAACTGGGCCAGGAAGACCTTGTGGCTGATGGGCATATCCACGAAAGAAGAATTGTTATAGCCAAAAGAGTAGGTATCCATGACCAGGTTATACAGAAAAGAGTTGGTAGGCCTCTCGTCATGGTTCTGAATCATCTCCTCGCAGAACCCGCTCTCCTTGGCGGCCCTGGTCAGAAGGTCCTTGTCATAACATTTGATTCCGAAGTAATCCGCTACCTTTTCGCCGATCTCACGTCCTGCCGAACCGAATTGCCGTCCAATCGTAATCACTGTATTCATATTGATACCTCACTTTTTTCAGAGTATAAAAGCATTATTGCAAAATAAATACCTTTATCTGATTATATTATTTAACACTTGGAAGATTTAGACAATAGAAAATAAAGTTAAAGTATTTTTAACAACTGCTGA
>CAMQOJ010000376.1 GCA_947003375.1 uncultured Lachnospiraceae bacterium | reverse complement strand
GAGCAGCACCTACACGGACTTCGCCAACATCAACACCGGCGGCATCACCCCGGAGGGCGAGGACGGCGTGAACGAAGTGTCGTATATCATTCTGGATTGTATGGACGAAATGCAGTTAGTACAGCCAAACTCCAATGTCCAAATCAGCCGCAAGAATCCCCGCAGGTTCCTGAAGAGGGCCTGTGAGATTGCCCGCAAGGGCTGGGGGCAGCCCGCCTTCTACAACACGGAGGCCATCATCCAGGAGCTGCTGAATGCCGGGAAAACGTTGGAGGATGCGCGGCAGGGCGGCTGCTCCGGCTGCGTGGAGACCGGGGCTTTCGGCAATGAGGCCTATATCCTCCAGGGGTATTTCAACCTGCCCAAGGTATTCGAGCTGACCCTCTTTAACGGCGTGGACCCCATGACCGGAAAGCAGCTTGGCCCCAGGACAGGCGAGGCAAAAGACTTCGAGACCTTCGACCAGCTCTGGGAGGCCTATACGAAGCAGATCGACCACTTCCTGGACATCAAGGTGCGGGGTTCCAACGTCATCGAGTCCCTGTACGCCAAATACATGCCCGTGCCCTTCCTCTCCGTCCTGACCAACGACTGCATCGCGACGGGAAAGGACTACAATGCGGGCGGCGCGCGGTACAACACCAGCGTCATCCAGGGCGTGGGCACAGGCACCATCGCGGACTGCCTGTCCGCCGTGAAATACAATGTGTACGACCATGGCAACTGCACCATGGAGGAGCTGCTTGCGGCCATGAAGGAGGATTTCCGGGGCCATGAAAGGCTCCTGAACCTGGTGCGCAGCCATACGCCCAAGTACGGAAACGATGACGACTACGCGGACAATCTCATGCGGAAGGTGTTCAACTATTTCCTGGACAATGTGTCGGGCAGGCCCAACATGCGGGGCGGCACCTACCGGGTGGATATGCTGCCCACCACCTGCCATGTGTACTTCGGGGACGTGATGATCGCCAGCCCCAACGGCCGCCTGGCCCACAAGCCCGTGTCCGAGGGCATCTCCCCGGAGAAGGGGGCAGACAGGAACGGCCCCACCGCGGTGATCAAGTCCTGCGCCAAGATGGACCATCTCAAGACCGGGGGCACACTGCTGAACCAGAAGTTCACCCCCCAGGTGATGGCCGGGGAGGAGGGCCTGAACCATATGGCAGACCTGATCCGCATCTATTTCGACATGGACGGCCATCACATCCAGTTCAATGTGGTGGGGAGGGAGACGCTGCTGGCGGCCCAGAAGAACCCGGAGGAATACCGGGACCTAATCGTCCGTGTGGCGGGATACAGCGACTACTTCCGCAACCTGGATAAGCCCCTCCAGGATGAGATCATCGAGCGGACAGAGCAGGGTTTTTAGCAACAGATCGGGGAGCCGTCCTTACGACAGCTCCCCTTTCAACGCCCCAGTGCCCCGATACCGGAATCCTTGAGCAATCAGCCCTGGCTGACCGCCCCAATACAGCGTGTCGTCAGTGGACGATGCCATGTCCTGGCGCGGACATCGGGCGCTGATTACGCGGGAATTCATGCACTAGCCGGATTCTTCAAAATAGTGTTAATTGTTCATATTTTTCCGGAAATTCATGCAAATATTGAAAGCAGGCATCCACGTCATGGAGGATTCCATGCCTCTCGCAGACTCTGTGGAAAATCCCCATGAGCTCGCCGTTCCTGTCGCTGGCCAGCTCATAGGAATACCCGTATTTCTGATGATATTTCTGCCGCAGGCCCGGGAAGTGCCTGTCCAGCGCCTGATAATAATACTCCCTGTCCCCCTCCCGCAGGGTCATCCCCATGCCGAAGCAGATGATTCCCCTCACCCTTGCCCGGACGCAGTATTCCAGGATTCCCTCGATATTCTCTTTGGTGTCGTTGAGGAAGGGCAGTATGGGCGACAGCCACACCACCGTGGGGATGCCCTCGTCCCGCAGGATCTCCAGCACCTGGGCCCGCCTCCCGGTGGTGCACACATTGGGCTCCAGGATCCGGCACAGCTCCTCGTCATAGGTGGTCAGGGTCATCTGCACCACGCATTTCGTCTTCTCATTGATGCGCTTCAGCAGATCCAGGTCCCGGAGGATCCTGTCGGACTTGGTCTGTATGGCCGCCCCGAACTCGTAGCGCTCGATCAGCTCCAGGCATTTCCTGGTGATCTGCAGCTCCTCCTCGCAGTGCATGTAGGGGTCGCACATGGCCCCTGTCCCTATCATGCACTTCCTGCGTTTGGAGCGCAGGGCCTTCTCCAGAAGCTGGGGGGCATTGCGCTTGACTTCTATGTCCTCAAAAGCATGGGTGAAGCCGTAGCAGACGCTCCTGCTGTCGCAGTAGATGCAGCCATGGGTGCAGCCCCTGTATACATTCATCCCGTTTAGCTGGGACAGTATCCCCTTGGCATCCACGAAATGCACGCAAACACCGCCTCCTTCCGCCTGGCCCGGGCCGACACGCCGCTCTGTCTCCCGAGCTGTCGTCCCTGCCTGTTCCTTCTCTCCCATGATACACCATGAAATATGACATCTGCATGTCATATTTTAAACGCATCTGACTCCGGCCCTGCATCTCCTGCCTTCAGCAATCCTTTAAAGCCGCCCTGGCGGCCATGCCCTGCCGCTCCATGGCCGTCTCTTCCCGGGGCGCCTGCTCCGGGCCCTCCGTCTTCTTCAGATAGCAGAATCCAAACGCCGGCACATTGACGCCCTCCGGCCGCACCTTTTCTCCGGAGATCAGGTCCACGTACTCGCCGTCCGCCTCGCTGATCCAGGCCGTCTTCTCGTATTCGCTGAAATTGAACAGGCCGAAGAGCTTCTCGCCCTGGTAGTATCTGCCGATGCACAGGATGGCCTTCTCCCAGGTCTCGACGGTCCAGGTGTCCGCTCCCGACACGAACACCTTCTCCCGCTTCCGGATCTCCTCCAGGGCCCTCAGCCTTCCGAAGAGCTTTCCCTCCACCGTGTCAGGGTCGTCTATGTTGCGGGCCAGCTCCCAGTTCATGGCTCCCCGGTGGATGTATCTGGAGTCCGGCGCCTTGTCCGGGTCCTCCTTATAGGTATAGTCGTTGACCTGGGCGATCTCGTCCCCGCCGTAGAGCACCGGGATGCCGGACTGGAGGAACATATAGGCGTGGAGCATCACATCCTTGCGGATGGCCCTTTCCATAGCCTCCGGGTCCTGCTCGAACCCCGCTTTCTCAATGCCGCACATGGAAGCCGTGGTGCCGCAGAACCTGGCGTCCCCCGTCACAGGATCCGCATTGTAGAGCTCTCCCCGGCTCTGGCTGTCCCCGGTATACCCCTGGAAATAGTCGTTGAGGTACTTCTTGTGGGCGCGCTCCTCGATGCCCTCCCCCTTCAGGGCGGGATAATCCAGCCCCCAGCCGATATCGTCATGGCAGCGCAGATAGTTCAGGAACACATACTCCTTGGGCAGGGAATTCACGATGTCCAGCTGGCGCTTCAAGAGCCTCACGTCCCTGGTGGCCACCGTATGCCAGGTGGTGGCCATGGTGGTCACATTGTAGAGCATATGGCACTCCGGCTTCTCCACCGTGCCGAAGTAAGGCACCACCTTCTCCGGCTCCATGACCACCTCCCCCAGCAGCAGGATGCCCGGGCAGACGATCTCCCCAATCATGCGCATCATGCGCACAATCGTATGCACCTGGGGGAGATTCCGGCAGCTCGTTCCCAGCTCCTTCCAGATATAGGGCACAGCATCGATGCGGATGATGTCAATCCCCCTGCCCGCCAGGTACAGGAAATTGTACATCATCTCGTTGAATACCCTGGGATTGCGATAGTTCAGATCCCACTGGTAGGGATAGAACGTGGTCATCACATAGTGGCCGCAGTCGGGCAGCCAGGTGAAGTTCCCCGGGGCCGTGGTGGGGAATACCTGGGGCACTGTCCGCTCGTACCGGGAGGGGATGTCGCCATCTTTATAGAAGAAATACCGGCTCATATATTCCCCGTCCCCCTGGCGGGCCCGTCTTGCCCATTCATGGTCCTCCGAGGTATGGTTCATGACAAAGTCCATGCACACATTGATCCCCTTTTTGTGGCATGCGGCCGTGAGGCGCTCCAGGTCCTCCATGGATCCCAGATCCTCCTGCACCTTCCTGAAATCCGACACGGCGTATCCCCCGTCGGACCTGCCCCTGGGCGTATCCAGAAAGGGCATCAGATGGATGTAGTTCACGCCGCACCGTTCGATATAGTCCAGTTTTTCGGTCACACCCTTCATATTCCCCGCGAAATTGTCTATATAGAACATCATGCCCAGCAGGCCGTTGCCCTTATACCAGTCCGGGCGTTCCTCCCTCTCCGCGTCCATGGCCTTCAGTCCCCGGCTCCGCTCTCTGTAGAACCTCTCCATGTTTTCGCACAGCTCGGCAAACATGTCCCCGTTCTGATACAGTTCCATGTAGAGCCAGCGCAGCTCATCATGATGCCTCTCCAGCCGTTCTTCAAAAGTATGCGTCTTGCCCATATGTCCACCCCTTTCACTTTCTCTTTGCCTTTTTCCCGCGCCGAAGGCCACGCCTTCCGCAATATGGCGGCGCAGGAGCATACACAGGATCGGAATCTGCAAAATCCTGTTCCGTTCTGCATGACATGATCATAGCACAGCCGTTTTTATATGTCAACCGCTTAACATATTTTTCGTTATTATCG
>CAMQOJ010000375.1 GCA_947003375.1 uncultured Lachnospiraceae bacterium | reverse complement strand
TCCAGGTACTGCCCCAGGGTCATCCGCGTGCAGTGGTAGAAGCCCTTTGGCTTCAGTCTGCCTTTCGTGTGATCCAGCAGCATCAGCCCCAGCAGGATCAGGGCGTTGTTCACTCTGACGCCCCAGACCGGCTTATAGGGGTTTTGGCTCTCCGGTGAGGGCAGGCCCTGCGAAGGTAGCCCCTGCGGGGACAAGCCCAGTGGGGGCTTCCCAAGGAGGGGCTGCGCCAGTCGGGGCACTCCCAATGGAGACAACAATAGGGGCAGCCGGAAAGGGGCGTTGTCCTGCTCGGCCGCAAGCCGGAAGCTGTGGCTGAAGCCGTGGTAGCTGCCCATGTCCACGGCCGGATGCTCCCAGAACTCTCCGGTCAGCCCGTACATGGCATCCACATCGGGCTTCCCGAAGAAGAGCTGCCACGGGGGAAGCCCGGAGAACCGCTCCACCAGCCTGGCGGCGGTCTCAGGCGAAGCCGCCTGAGACCTGACCGAACGCTCCAGGCGCTCCTCCAGCGTCAGGAGCATCCTTTCCCCGCCCCTCATGGCTCTCCTCTTCCGGAGTCTGTCTTGGCTCCTGCCCTCCTCCGCCCCATGGATTCTATCAGGCCGCGGTAGGCATCGTCCTGATCCAGCTCATACTTCTGCACCCTGCGGGGCTCGCTGCCCCTCTCGAAGAGGAACATGGTGTCCAGGGGCAGGTTCAGAACCGTGGAGACCTGGCAGTTGAACTTCTCGGCGAAGTACCGGGCTGTCTGGGTGTCCGTACCGCCCAGGTACAGGCAGTGGTCGCAGTTGTTGATGATGGTCTGAGCCTTGGCGTGGCCGTAGAGGCCCTCCAGCTGGGACAGGCTCTGGATGACTATGCTGACATAGATCTCCCGAGAGCGGATTACCGATATGATATTGTCGAAATTTGGAATCACGGTGTTGGTGCTGAAGTCGTCCAGGATGAAGCGTACCGGAATGGGGAGACGGCTGTCCAGCTGCCTGTCGGCGGCGGTGATGAGGTACTGCAGCGCCTGGGTGTAGAAAAGGTTTATCAGGGCGTCCTGGCTGCGGTCGGAGTCGCTGACGGACAGGAACAGCGCCGTCTTGTCCTTCAGGAAGGCGTCCATGTCCACCTGCTGCTTCATGCAGAACATCCGCTTCACGCCGGAATAGGTGACCACATCCAGGTGCTGCGCCAGGACTCCCTTGATGCTGGCGTCCATCCTATCCGCCACTGCGTTCTGCCGGATCATCCCAATCTTGCGCGCGAAGGCGCTGTCGGGATGGGCGGTGCATTCCTCCTCTATCATGTTTTCCAGCGCGGGTGTCCCCATCTTTGAAAGGAAAGTGTACACTTCGTACAGGTTATGCTGCTCCTGGGGCAGCAGGTTCAGGACGAAGAGGATGATCGCCTCCAGGTACATCTGTGCCGCCTCATCCCAGAAGGGCTCCTTGCTGTTGGTGCGCGGGCAGATGGCCTGTGCCACCTTCTTCACGTCCTGTTCGCTGTAGTAGTCGCCGTTCCGGTGGAGCTCCACGTCCCGGCACTTCCGGATGTAGGCCAGGGGATTGTAGCCCCACGGCGTGTACGCCACCTCTGTGAAGTCCAGGTACATGACGGTGTAGCCCTTTTTCCTCAGGTGCTCCCCGTACAGCCGGTAGAGGTTCCCCTTGGTGTCGGCCACGATCAGGCTGTCCTGGGCATGGAGGAGGTTGGGCACCACATAGCCCCTGGTCTTGCCGCTTCCGGAGGGGCCCACCAGCAGGTCGTTGTTGTTGCGCCCCGTGACCCAGGTGTCATTGCTGACGAGGACGTTCTTCGCGAGGATACGTTTGGTCTTGATGTTGTTGTACATTCTTTTCCCTCCTGTTTTTAGTTCCGCGTCTGCCCTCAGCACCCGGACATGGGCTGGATGGGGCGGACACTGTTTTAAGTTAGCTATTGATATTTCTTAGCTGGACGAATTATAGTTCCGCATCTGCCCCGGCCAGCACCCGGATATGGGCTGGGCTGGACGGACGCTATTTTGTATTAGGTATTGATATTTCTTAGCCTGACGAATTATAGCTCCGCATCTGCCCCGCTCAGCACCCGGACATGGGCTGGTACTGGACGGGGCGGACTGGGCTGTTTTATGGTTCTATCCTATGGGAATCTCCAGGCGGCATATCACGCGGCTTTCCGGGGCTCCTTTGGAGTGGTTCCCCCCGCTGTTGCGGCTGCCCTCCTGCCCCGATGCCAGAGGTGATTCCTGGAATTCCCGGCGCCTGTTGGTTTTGCATCTGGCCTTCCAGCGCCCGTGCCTGTGGTCTGCGGCCGCGGCATCCCTCCGGCGGCTACCCTAGGATGCCGTGCCGCCCCCTGGCTGCCGCGGGGTCATTTGTCCTGCCCAAGGCTCGTGATGATTCTGTCCGCAAGGCCGAAGCTGACGGCCTCCTCCGCCCGGAAGAAGCTGGCGCTGGCGGTCTTGGCCAGGACTTCCTCCATGGTCTTGCCGGAGTGTTCCGCGATGACCCTGGCGATGATCTGCCTGGTCTCCATCAGGTCGTCGCTGACCGCCTTCAGCTTCAGGGCGCTGCCGCCGGTCTGGAGGATCAGCGGGTCGTGGATCATGAGGCGGCTGTGGGGCAGCATGTCGCGCTCGGCGCCTGAGACGAAGAGCAGGGCAGCCATGGAGGCCGCAAGCCCCACGCAGACTGTCCGGATAGGGCAGCTCACCGCCTGCATCACGTCATAGAGCGCCATGCCGCTGTCCACGCTGCCACCGGGGCTGTTGATGTACAGGGTGACGGGGGCCTCCGGGTCTTCACGCTGCAGGTAGCGCAGTTGGCGGATCAGGGCGTTCACAGAGGCCGCGTCCACCTCCCCCACCAGCTCCACTTCCCGGTGGGACAGCATCTCGTCCTGGATGGGGATGAAGTGGTAGCCGTGGGATGATTCTTTGACGATCCTTGCTTCGTTTGGGTTGTACATGTGGGGTCTCCTTTCTTTTCTCCACAGATTCCGGTTCTCGGGGAACCTGCCTTACAGTGGACAGTATAGCAGGCTCGCTGCTTGCTTTTCGTAATTTTTACGGTCATGGATGCTTTTTGGGTGGACTCCCTTATCTGCAGATTGGGATATACAAACAGGATGGGGTGTAGGGTGGCGGTTTTCCTCCGGAACCCAAAAGTGTGGAAATCGGACACAAAAAAACCAATCTAACAAAACGGCATCGCACTCCTGTGGGTACAAGAATACGATATGGTTTCATTAAACTGGTTTTTTCCTGTTCTTATTCCTTCCGCTCTCAAAAACTTTTGAAAGCGTATATGTCATGCGTAAACTGCTTGTGAAATGCAGCAGGGAAGAAGGAATCTAAATCCTGGTCAGCCTGGACAATGACATCCCCCTGCTTCCGCCCCCGCAGCAGCGGAAGGCGGCAGGTAAAGGCATCCGGCCTGGGCAGGGCTGCCCTCATCACACATTCATAGACGTTATATCGATATAATAGTCTACCAAATCCCATAACCAATCATTCAGGTTCGAGAAGAGATAGCCCAGCATTTTCGCTTTATCCGTGTTGATGCTATGGTCTGGTTCGCCATTATATGGCGCTGCCTCACCGGAGGAACTGATAATCGGCTTCTTCCCCGTCTTCGTTTCCACATAATCGAGAATCTCTCTGATGGACACAGTATTATCAGAGCACCCATTTATCGCTCCCTCAAAATCTTTGTCCACAAGATATGCCAGGAACTCACCCGCTTCCTTTGCATGGATCAAACTCATCCGGCTGTCCAGATTGTCAATATGCATGGGCATACCTTTGATTGCATGTTCGATGTAGAACAATAGCCTTTTTGTATAGTCATCTTTACTGGTGACAAAGGGGTATCTCACCGCAATCCATTTTCTGTCTCTGTACTCTTGCCATAATGCGCACTCTGCCTGTCTCTTGATTTCATCATAGGGAAAATCTGACCTGTTGCACCAGACAAGCTCCTTATGGTATCCGTCAAATAGTTCTTCCCGGGTATCTATCACTTTTGGTTGGTAGACTGCGGTACTGGACATGTGTATATATTTTTCGGAGCGGACTGCCTCCATCATATATTTGATATCATTGGAGCAATAGCCTAACTTATCGATCACGACATCAAATGTTCTTCCGGAAAAGGCATTTTTTAAGGATGCAGGATTGGTTCTTTCAATTTTGACCCTTTCCACATGCCCGCCAAAGCAATCCTGCTTCGTCTGCCTGGTTGCAAGGGTAATCTTATGCCCCTGTTGTATCAGTTTCTGCACCATCGGAATTCCGAAATATTTTGTACCGCCTACCACTAAAATTTCCATGCTGTGTTCTCTCTTTCTCAATGACAGTATCTCTTGGCACTTTCCCATTTCCACAGGAATGCCACCGCTCCGCCGGGGATGAAAAAGGGACAGTTGCGCCGGTTCTTTTGCAAATCCGTCTCTTCTTTTGCTTCTTCCGCCGCCTGACCCTCAGGCCAGTGTCTTTTTCGCCATCATATAGTAGACGCAGATCTCATATCCCGCATACCCGTACAAATGCTCTAAGCCCGAATAGGTATAGCCTAAAAACGCATCCCGCAAACCGATATCCCGCAGGTATTTCGTCCCGAGAACCACAAGGTTCACAGCAATGTGCCTTCCCTGATAAGCGCCCTTCACGGTGGTGCAGCCCACGCTCCCCAGCCCCTTCCCTTCGGTC
>CAMQOJ010000374.1 GCA_947003375.1 uncultured Lachnospiraceae bacterium | reverse complement strand
CTGTCTGTCTGTCTGTCTGTCTGTCTGTCTGTCTGTCTGTCTGTCTGTCTGTCTTGAAGATTGTCGCCGCATTATCTCTCCATGTCAACACTTTTTCTCTAAAACTAGGAAAACGTCCATTCACTTTGTTTTCGTCATATGGACCAACTTCACAATATCTTTTCTATAGAAGGCAATCAAAATAGCCGAAACTGCCATAGCCCCCATTGTACCACCCACCACATTGGAGGAAAACGAAATGCGCCATACAATCATAAATAAAGCCATGGATACTGATGCTGCAATAAATCTGCCCGAAACCACCATCAATTTCATCCTGCAAAGGACAATGGTACAGACAATATCTGAAACGATATATCCCATCAACGTCGCGACTGCCGCGCCCTCGATGCCCAAAATCGGAATCAGTATATAATTCATAATGATATTCACTACCGCTCCGACTGAAAGAATGAACATATTAGGCCATGTTTTCTTCACTATCAGGAACTGGTTACAGGCGACCTGGAACAGCATCTGGAGCAAAGGGGCCAAGAACAGATATGGGGCCACAATATATCCGCCCAGATAATCTTCCGTAAACAGGAATCTGTATATCGGATAGCTCCAAGTACAGACGAAAGCTGCAGCAATGAAAGAAATGATGCCCAGGTATTCGAAAATCCTCGAATTCGATTCCACCTGATTTTCCTCTTTCATCGTGGAGAAAGCAAAGAATTGCCACCCACCGGCAAACGCAGTGTAGATTAGCTGGCTTGCATGTCCCAGTTTTGAGCCGACCGAATATATGCCCGCGGCTCCTATTCCAATCATATTTGTAATCATGACCTTGTCACAGGAATTGAATATCCAGTAAATCAAAAAGTTGGGCAGCAGCGGGACTGCAATCGCGAGCATCTGCCCTAACAGCTTAAAGTCCAGCCTTCTCAAATCGAACCAGCGGCGGTTCAATGCTCCGAATACGATTTCCATGGTCAATCCGGAGACAGCCGCTGCCAGAGGCAATGCGATGGCATAGTATCCCTTCAATAGCATCGGTACAGAAATCATATATGATAGCAATGGGCCAATGGTATTCGTAATCAAAAATATTTTTCTTTGGTTCTGCATTCTTGTCGGTGCCGAGATGATGTTGTTCGTTGCTCCGACCAATGTAGCCATAGCCGACAAGTACACAATTTCCGTATACTGCCTGTCACCAAAAAAGAATCCGGCAATCCAGCCCCTTGCGGACAGCATGACGATGAACACCAGCAGGGATGTCGTTAATGTAAAGAACAGAGCCGTTGAACAGACCTTTTTCTTATGCCCTTCATCGTCCTTCTCAAAGAACATACGGTACATCGCATCATACATCCCCATCACCGCAAAAGCGCTTGCAAAGGATACTGCCGTATTTGACAGATCGCTCAGCCCAAAATATGTCGTATCCGACATAAGGCGCGTCACTATGGGAACCATTATTAATGGTATGATTTTACTGATAATTCCACCAAGTCCATATATCACGAAATTTTCGACAAAAAGTTTTTGTTTATTCATTCAGCATTCCCATCATTCCCCACCTATTCGAATTTATTCACCGCATCAATTACATACTGCACTTCCTCATCTGGCATGCCGTAGTACATAGGCAGACTTAATTCCGTGGCACTGATTTCCTCCGCAACGGGATAATCTCCTTTTTTGAAGCCCAAATCCCGATAGCACTCCTGTAGATGCACCGGAATCGGATAATGTTTATTCGTGCCTATCGCAGCCTCGTTCAGATGTTTCTCTAATTCTTCCCTTCTCTTACAACGGATGCCGAAGATATGCCATACAGGGTCTGCATATTCAGGCACATAAGGCAGGATGACAGCCGGATTTTTAATGCCTTTCAGATATTTTCTGGCAATCCTCCTGCGTCCCTCGTTCATCCGGTCGAGATGCGGAAGCTTAACGGACAGAAAAGCCGCCTGCAGCTCATCAAGGCGTGAATTGTGTCCCTGGTAGATATGATGGTATTTATAGTCAGAACCGTAATTTCCCAATGCCCGGGCCTTCTTTGCAACATCCTCATCATCCGTAACGATTGTCCCTCCATCCCCTAATGCCCCAAGGTTCTTTCCCGGGTAGAAGCTGAAGCCAGCCGCATCGCCAAAGGTTCCGACCTTTCTTCCTCTATATGTAGCGCCATGTGCCTGGGCACAGTCCTCTACCACATAGAGGCGATGCCTCTTTGCGATATCCATAATCGAATCCATGTCGCAGGGCTGCCCGTACAGATGGACCGGAATCATCGCCCTGGTCTTTTCGGTAATCTTATCCTCGATTCCTGAGGGGTCGATATTAAACGTCCTAATGTCTGCATCCACAAAGAAAGGTGTGGCCCCTACATAGGTAACCGCCAAGGCCGTAGCAATAAAGGTGTTGGCCGGCACGATTACCTCGTCGCCTCTGCCCACTCCTAATGCCTTAAGCGCAAGCATGAGGGCATCCAGGCCATTTCCTGTACCTACACAGCAGCTAGTTCCGCAGTAGTCGGCAAAGGCCTTCTCAAAAGCCGCGTCCTCCACGCCATCGATGTACCAGGATCTTTTATAGACTCTTTCAAACGCATCCCTCAATTCCTTGTCCAATTCATGTTCCATTGGCAGGAAGCTTACAAACGGTATCTTCATTTCAGCATCTCCCCCACTCTTCCTTATTCCACAACCTGTGTGTCGCCACAGTTCTTCACAAAATCAAGGAAACCATCGTAATCTCTTATGTAGTCAGATTCATCATACATTTCCGATGCCAGAACCATGAGCACTGCATCTGGTGAGAAGTCGAACATCTCCCTCCACATGTTGTTGGAGACGTAAAGTCCCTCATAGGGCTTCTCAAGGGGCACGACCTTCTTCTCCTTTCCGTTGTCAAGGCGAATCTTGCAGCTACCATGGATGCAGACCAGAATCTGCTGTAGCGACTTGTGGGCATGGAATCCGCGTGTCACGCCTTCACCGGTATCGTACATATAGTAGACGCGCTTGATGCGGAACGGTATGTCCTTGAATTCTTCCAACGCCACTAGCTGTCCACGACTGTCCCCATGGGGCTGGAATACATATTTTATCACCTGCATCATCTCTCCCTTCCTCTCCAGCTGATTCTCCGCTTCAGAGCCATCCTGATTTTTCCCCGGACAAGCAGCTTCCAAAGCCTTCTCCCCTGACTCTCAATTTCAATTCCTTTCCGAATTTTTAGCTGAAATGAGTCAAGGCTATCTGAATCTGCCAGCATCTCATGAGTAGCGGCATCCCAGTCGCGCTTCAGTCTCGTTGCCCATATCCCATTACCTGATGTCGATACTCCGGAACCGACTTCATAATATAAAACAGCTTCCGGGAAATAAACCGGCATTATCCCGTCGAACATCATCAGCCTCCAGATATTGTCCTCCGCAAGCTTTACTTTCCCCGCTATCCGATGCAGATACTCCAGCATGATGTCCCTCTCCCCCAAGACAGCGGCACCAAGTGCAATGTCATTCAGAACCACATAGTTCCATCGGCATCTCCTGTCGTCTTTTCTAAGATATGGGCGGATGTCCAATGGACATGTTCTACGTTCTGCCTGAGCCGTCCCATCTCCGTCCACATGGTACCAAACCGCGTCAGAGAAAGACCATTTCCTCTCCTGCCCCCTCAAATGGAACAACCACCTATAAAGAGCCGTCCCATCGGTAAGGGCATCTCCCGGGCTCAAAGGCTTAATATAGTGGCCAGATGCCTCCCCAATCCCCCGTATAAGGTTGATGACCGTCCCATGGTTGGAGCCGCTCCCGATGAGCAGAAAATCCTTGAATCCGTTTTCAAGCAGGAACACCTCAATCTGTCCGAAATGATTTTCAGCAGATCCGTCATCAGCGACGACAAGTTGAACAGAGGCTTCTTTCTGCGTAATGATTGATTTCAACGTATAGAGCGTTCTCTCAATCGTCTGGTTATATGTACAGACGACAACGCTAACCTCATAGGTGTTCTCATGCTTTTTATTTTCCTCTTTATCTTCATTACCCCCCCAAGCCATATCTGAGCGGTATATATTTACACAAGGCGGCATCGTCCTTTCTCGCGAGAATCTCATTGATTTTTTCCTCCGTCAGATTATCCCAATATACCTTTCTGAACTCAGTCGTATCGATAGGGCCGAAGCCAGCCTCGAAGGAACCACCTTCCTGATTCAACAGTCTGGCGATTTCCGAACCGAACTGCTCTTCCGAAATCACAACATCCTTCAGCCTACTTCCCTTTTCATGCACATATTCCTCATCATGCATGATGTGGTCGATTTCGCTTTTGACGGAATCAACATCGTCAAACCCGATTCCAAGCGAATCCTGTTCAAGCAGGAAGTCATCTGTTATGTTTCCGTTCCGTAAGGTAAGAGGAATTCGCTCCGCCCTCGCTGCATATTGGAACATCAGCCCGCCGCATATGGGATATGTGCTCAGATAAAAATAGCAATGGCGTAAGACCTGGTATAAATCCTTTCGTTCCGGTGTCAGATACAGCCTGTCAGGAAAGCGTTTCATTAGCTTGTCCATCTCCGTGCTATCGCCGGAACCGGCATACCAGAATATCGCTTCGGGATATTCTATCAGTATATATTCTATCAGATGATAGTATCTGTTCCCTTTCCCAAGCGTTTTGTATAGCGCTGTCTCTTATACACATCTCCGAGCCCACGAGACAGATGAGGATCTCG
>CAMQOJ010000373.1 GCA_947003375.1 uncultured Lachnospiraceae bacterium | reverse complement strand
GACAGGCAATCGGGGCATCATTCCGATTAGAGGAAAATGAGGCGAACCGCCATGTGCGGATAGAAGAGCTTTCCAAACAGATTGGAGAGGGAACAAGCGGCGGTGCAGGAGGATACCATCAGGAGCAGACCGCATCGGGAGACTGGCATACATGGGCAGATAATTCTTTCGAGACACTTTTGATGGAAGACATTTTAAAAATCGCGGGAGTAGACGGGATAGAAACATATAATGTCACAACCGCAAACATAGTCGTCAATCCGGTGAACTTTGAACGTATCGAGGATAAGGATGTGGATCAGAGTTCTGACCAGCAGGGCGTGTCGCTCCGCGGAAACCTGTGCATGGCGCTGGATTTTGATGTCTGGAAAGGAAATATCGAGGTAAAGGAAGGCAGGATGATCACGCCGGAAGACAGGGATGTATGTGTCGTTTCCAGAGAGATTGCAGACTTGAACGGACTGCAGGTAGGGGATGTTCTGGAATTCAACAACTGGAAGGAAAGGGAAGCTTCCACGGTATATAGAGCAGAGGTGGTAGGCATCTATGATTCTGTCAGCGGTATTATGCCGATTATGTATGGTGACAGCTATCGGAGCGAGAACATTATCTTTACGGATATGTCTTTTCCCGAAAAACCGGAAGGGAATGCGGGCAGCCCTTTATATCAGTATGCAACCTTTGTGGTAGGAAATGTGGATGAATATGAAACCGTCAGGAAAAGGATACAGGCAGTGGACATCGGATGGGAAAGATATGATTTCCTTGACAATACGGGAATGAGTGACACGATGACGGAGAATTTCGGAGAATTAGAGAAAATGAGTTCGCTGATTCTGATGCTGGTCTGTATATCCGGTGTGGTCATCATATGTCTGGTTTTCCTGTTCTGGCTGAAGGGCAGGGTGCATGAAATCGGCATTTATCTTTCGCTTGGAAGGACAAAATTCAGCATTGTCACTCAGATGCTTCTGGAGGGCGTGCTGGTGGGCTGTGCGGCATTCCTGCTGGCAACCGCAGCGTCCCCGGTCGTTTCCAGGGGGGTTGTCGGATATCTGGTGGATTATCAGACACAGCTGCAGGCAGAGGATGAACAATTAAATTCAGATATGGTATTGAACGGTTCGTTGGAAAACGGCAGAACGGAAATCCTGGGCGTCAGGGTGGAAATCAGCGGGGATGTGGTATTTTTATCCGGGATATCAGTGCTTGGGGTAATCGTGATTGCGATTGCATTGTCCTGCATTTCCATCATGGCCCAGAAGCCGAAAGAGATATTGAGCAGGATGAGTTAGGAGGGCATTATGTTAGAAATAAAGGATGTCATGTATTATTACAAATCCCAGAAGGACAAGGTGATATTGAATCACATAACATACAGCTTTGAAGAGGGGAGGATGTATGCCGTTTTAGGCACAAGCGGCTCCGGGAAGACCACACTGCTTTCCCTGCTGGCGGGGCTTGATGTGCCCGTAGAGGGGGAAATCTGCATGAATGGGGTAAATATCATGCAGAAAGGCTTAAACGGGCACAGGAAAGAAAATATCTCACTTGTATTTCAGAACTACAACCTGATTGATTACCTTACGCCGGTCGAAAATGTCAGGCTTGGCGGAAAAGAGGATGCAATGGGTTTATTAAGGTCAATGGGGCTGGATGAAACCCAGAGCAGGCGCAGTGTCATGCAGCTATCCGGCGGGCAGCAGCAGAGGGTCGCCATAGCGAGGGCGCTGGCAAGCAACGCGCCCGTCCTGCTGGCTGACGAGCCCACAGGAAATCTGGACGAAGATACTGCGAATGAGATTATTGCTATTTTTTCAGAGCTGGCACACGAAAAAAACAAATGTGTGATCATGGTTACGCACAGCAAGGAGCTGGCACAGAAAGCGGATGTGACTCTGACTTTGAAGAGGGGGACAGTTGTAGCGACTGAGGATACAGCATTGGAGGAGAAGATATGAGGGGAATTATTGGAGCAGGTTGAAGCTATGGGAGTTTCGTGCAATAATCTTCCGCCAGTGGAACAAAATGTCGGCACGAAAAGCCAGCCGGAAATAATCGGATGTTTTTTTCTTCGGAAAAATGATAAAATATATTACACACAGAACCTGGTAGCAAAAATTTTGATTCCCGCGAGTAATGAGCCAAGCGGCCGTGCTTGCATGGCCAGTTGGCGAATGCCGCGAGGGTCAAATACTGCTCTGCCGCGTTGCAAGCTTGATACCCTGTTGCTTGCAGCGGAGTATTTGATTGGAGGTGATGCCTATGTGTACAGCAGCGACTTATCAGACAAAGGATTTTTATTTCGGACGCACATTGGATTATGACTTTTCCTACGGGGAGGAAATAGTGGTAATGCCACGGAACTACCCTCTGCGCTTTCGCGGCGCGAAAAATCTGGACAATCATTACGCTATGATTGGCATGGCCCATATGGAGGGGGAGTATCCCCTATACTACGATGCCCTGAACGAGAAAGGGCTGGGCATGGCGGGCCTGAACTTCGTGGGAAACGCGGTGTATACAAAGGAGGAGCCGCTCAGGGAGAATGTGGCCCAGTTCGAGTTCATCCCGTGGATTCTGGGCCAGTGTGCCGCTGTGGAAGAAGCAAAGGAATTGCTTGGAAAGACCAATTTGACGGACACGCCTTTCAGCGATTATCTGCCCGTGGCCCAGCTCCACTGGATGATTTCCGACAGGAATGGCTCCATAACCGTGGAACCTGTAAAGGAAGGCCTGAAAATATACGACAATCCCATAGGGGTGCTGACCAACAACCCTCCATTTGAGGAGCAGATGTCTCAGCTGGTGAACTACATGCACCTGTCGCCAAGGGAGCCACAAAATCTTTTTTCGGATAGGCTGTCCCTGAAGCCCCACAGCCGTGGCATGGGGGCGCTTGGGCTTCCCGGGGACCTGTCCTCCCAGTCACGTTTTGTGCGGGCAGCATTCACCAGGATGAACGCCCTCTCAGGGGATTCGGAGTCCGAGAGCGTCAGCCAGTTCTTCCACATCCTGGGCTCGGTGGACCAGCAGAGGGGATGCTGCGAGGTGGAGGAGGGGAAGTATGAGATAACCATCTACACTTCCTGCTGCAATGCAGATAAAGGTATCTACTATTACACTACCTATGAGAATCACCAGATTTCCGCGGTGGACATGTACCGGGAAAATATTGACGGCGGGGAACTGGCCAGGTATCCATTGGTTCTGGGGGAGCATATTCTGATGCAGAACTAAGAGAAAATCCGGGGGGTGTTCCGTGTAGCATCCGCCCGGGCATACATAAGGAGGCAGAACAATGGAATCCCATCCCATTGCAGTCATATCGGATACCCACGGCATCCTGCGGCCGGAGGTGGTGCAGCATATAGAGGCCTGCGAGGCCGTCTTCCACGGCGGGGACATGGACAATCCCGAAATCCTCCGCCGCCTGCAGGCCCTTCGCCCCGTCTATGCCGTGGCGGGCAACGCGGACGCGGACTGGGCCGGAGGGCTGCCCGGGGAGCTTACCGCAGAGCTGTACGGCTTCCGGTTCTATATGATACATAACAGGAGGCAGATTCGCCGGAACCTTTCCGATTACGATATTGTAATATGCGGGCACTCCCATAAATACCAGGATGGCAGAGAAGGCGGGACCTATTACCTCAACCCCGGTAGCTGCGGCCGCCGGAGATTCAGGCTGCCCCTGACCATGATGATTCTCACCCTGTACCCCGGGACGCATGAAATCGCCGTGCAGCGGATCGATCTGCCGCTGCAGCCCGCGTCATCCCCTGCGCAGTCCGCATCATCCCCTGCGCCGCCCGCATCATCCCCTGCGCTGTCCGCGTCGTCCGCGTCATCCCCTGCGCCGTCCTCGTCTCCCTCTGCGCAGTCTGCCGGGGAGCCGGGGCAGTCATTATCGGAGCGGGACATGCATAAGCTGGTAAAGCTTGTGATGAGGGACATGGACGCCGGAAGGCCCGTGCCGGACATCGCCGCCAGGACAGGGGCGGACCCGGCCCTGGTGGAGCAGATCTGCCGGATGTACGCCACCCACCCCGGCGTGGATGTGGACGGCATCCTGGACAGGCTGGAGCGGAGGAACCTGTAAGGCCTTTGCCCCGTCAGCCGTCCCGCGGTTTTGTAGGCCTGCATGAAAAGAGGCTTCGTAAAGTTTATAAATTTATAATAGTAAAGAAGCGGCATACATGGTACAATATTGACACAAAAAGGTTTTCACAAAACGGGAGAAAGGCATGGACGATATGTACGATGTAGCGATCATCGGCGCAGGCGTGGCAGGGGGACTGCTGGCCAGGACGCTGGCGGCATACGACTTGAAGATATGCATCCTGGAAAAGGAGCACGATGTGGCCATGGGCGCTACCCGGGCCAACTCCGGCATCGCCCACGCCGGATACGACGCCCTGGAGGGGACCCTGAAAGCCAGGCTGAACGTCCGGGGCTCCCGGATGATGGAGCGGCTTGCCAGGGAGTTAGGAGTGACTTACCGCAGGAACGGCTCCATGGTCATAGGCTTCGGGGACGAGGACAGGGAAACCATCGAAAAGCTCTACGCCCGGGGCGTGGCAAACGGCGTGGAGGAGCTGCGGGTCATAGACGGGGAGGAGGCCAGGCGGCTGGAGCCGGGCCTGTCCCGGGCCGTGACCTGCGCCCTCCATGCGCCCACAGGGGCGATCGTCTGCCCCTATGAGCTGGCCATCGCCGCCGTGGGCAACGCCATGGACAACGG
>CAMQOJ010000372.1 GCA_947003375.1 uncultured Lachnospiraceae bacterium | reverse complement strand
TCTTTGAAATACAGGGTATCCCGCATGCCGGGGGGCATCTGGTCGATGAAGCAGAATACGCACTTATTGTGGCAGTGCCGGTACTCGTCCATCAGGCCGCTCTCGAACTCCAGCCCCAGATCCTCGTCATAGTCCTTGTCCACCTCCAGGAGCCACTGCTCCCCGTCCGGCTTCTCCAGGAGCAGCTCGATATAGGTGTCCTGTATCATGAACTGGTAGTCGAATATGTCCTCCACTTCCATGCCGTCGATGGCGACCAGCTTGTCCCCGGCTGCGATATCCAGCTCCTCCCCAATGCTTCCGGGTACCACCCGCTTTACGATATGGGCCTTGTTCTCCATGTGCCTCATCTCTCCTCTCCCAAAACGGCCGCTTTCTCTTTTTTGCAAAAAAGGCGGCCGCTACTCCTTTTACCCTTTATATTACAAGAAATCCCTTGACGTGTCACTAGCGTAAGATATAAAATATAGGTACAACTTGTTTTATACATCATTGGAGGACATATGCCTAATTTACATGAGATTGAGAACGCCATGCCCGTAGCTCCTTTAAAAATCATCGCCCTCTCCTCCGCACGGAAAATGGGAGAACGAGTCAACGATTATCTGGTGGAATTCCGCAAAAACATCCATAACGACAAGGTAAAGACCGACCCGGCCTTTCAGGGCTACAGCGAAGACAACTATCTGGCAGAGGTGGAGACGCCCCGCTTTGGAAGCGGCGAGGGCAAAGCCTCCATCCAGGAATCCATCCGCGGCAAGGATCTTTTTTTGCTGGTGGATGTGTGCAACCACAGCATCACCTACAATATGCATGGATTTACCAACCATATGTCCCCGGACGACCATTACCAGGATCTGAAACGGGTCATTTCCGCTTGCAATGGCAAGGCCCACCGAATCAATGTCATCATGCCTTTCCTCTATGAGGGCAGACAGCACAAGAGGAACGGCCGGGAATCCCTGGACTGCGCGTTCGTCCTGCGGGAGCTGCGGGACATGGGCATCGCAAATTTCATCACCTTTGACGCACATGATCCCAGAGTACAGAACGCGATTCCCTTAAACGGCTTCGACAATTTCACCACCCCTTACCAGTTCATCAAGGCGCTGCTGAATTCCGAGGACGACCTGATTGTGGACAAAGACCACCTGGTGGTAATCAGCCCCGATGAGGGGGCGCTGGACCGGGCCATCTATTTCGCCACGGTTTTAGGCGTGGACACCGCCATGTTCTATAAGCGCCGGGACTATTCCACTATCGTAAACGGCCGCAATCCTATCGTGGCCCATGAGTTCCTGGGAGACAATATCGACAGCAAGGATGTCATCATCATAGACGACATCATCTCCTCCGGCCAGAGCATGCTGGACACCGCCAGACAACTGAAGCGGATGAATGCCAGACGGGTCTTCATCTGCTGTACCTTCGGGCTGTTCACCGATGGCCTGGAGTCCTTCGATGAGGCCTATGAGAAGGGGTATTTCGACAAGGTAGTGACCACTGACCTTATCTACCTGCCCCCTGCGCTTTACAGCAGGCCCTATTTCATCGAGGCGGACATGAGCAAGTTCGTGGCCTCCCTGATCGACTTCATGAACCACGATGCCTCCCTGGCCAACGCGCTCACGCCCACCGACAAAATCCACAGCATCCTGGAATCCTACAACAACCGCCAGGAGTTCGATATGAACTGAGCGGGCAATCCTCACGGCTCCGCCTATATCGCCTCTCCGGCCTCATCTGCGGAGCCCTCTCCATACTGCAGACCGCCAGGATTTATACTGCATAACGCTGAATACTGCCTAATGTAATCATGCGATTGGACCAGTCAGCGTTATGCAGTCTGGTTTCACGGCAAGTGAAATCGTTAAGCTGTATACATTAATGCCTCCGGGAAAGCGCCTGGCTGGCGGTCTGTAGTCGGGTCGCACTGCAAATTTAATCGGTGTGCAGTATATATTCCGGAAAGGACATCTGCACCTTGAACAAATCTCCGTCCATGAGAATCTCGAAGCTGCCCCCATGGACCTGGACCAGACTCTTGGCGATAGAAAGCCCCAGGCCGCTGCCCTCCGTGGTGCGGGAGGAGTCCCCTCTGATGAACCGCTCCGTCAGCTCCTCCGGCCGGACGCTCATCTGCTGCCTGGAGATGTTCTTGACGGACACCTCTATCTTCCCCTCCCGCTTCGCCATATCGATATAGACCCTGGTGCCCTCCATGGCATATTTGCAGATATTGTTGAACAAGTTTTCCACTACCCGCCACATCCTGCGGCTGTCCGCATAAATGTAGGCCGGGATGTCGTCATCCTCGAACACCACCTGTAGGCTGCTCTCCTCCATCCGCTCGGAAAATTCTCCGATCCCCTGGTTCAGTAGCTCTGTCAGGTTCAGCTTTTCTTTTTCCAGCACGATGCTGCCTGAAGAAATCCTGGATGCCTCCACCAGGTCGTCCGTCAGCTGCTTTAGGCGCTGTGCCTTGCTGTCCAGAATGTTGATATATCCCCGGGCAGGTTCCTCCTCGATATGCATGCGCTTCAGCAGGTCTATATAGCTGATGATGGAGGTCAGCGGTGTCTTGAGGTCATGGGAGACATTGGTAATCAGCTCTGTCTTCATGCGCTCGTCCTCCATGCTGGTCCTCACCGCCCTGCGGATGCCTTCCCCGATATTGTTCACCGCGATAGCCAGCTCCCTGCTGGAACCGTGGAGGCTGTCCGCGTCCACCTTGAACTCCACCTCCACATCGCCTACCCTGCTGATGCCGTCCATGATTTCCGCCTGCTCTGCGTTGCGCCGGAACAGAAGCACACCCACGGCTCCATCCACCAGCACCATGATCAGCAGAATCAGGAACACATACCCTCTTCTGTCCCAGAGCTTATATACAGAGGCGATTCCCACCAGGTTCAGGAAAAGGAACAGGTTGTAGGGCAGCAACGTACTGACAACAGAATTCCTGTGTCGGAGGACAAACCTGGCGGCATTGTCGATTCCTTTGTAGATAGTGTAAAGAAAGCTGCCCTGCAGCAGGCTGCCCGCCTTCACCCGGCGCACCATGCTGTGCCAGACTGTGGTAAAGCCCACGCTGACATAGACACCGTAAAGAGCAAACAGGCCATAGCGGTACAGCTTCGTCAATTCTACGCCCATGAGCCGGGTCGGCATGACCTCCGCCGTCTCCGCAATGTCCATAATCGCCGTATATCCCCTCATGCCTCCATAGGCGAACCCTGCCGCCAGGGTAATGAGGAGCTCTGTCCAAAGCTTATCGAATCGATTCAGATACCGTATCTGTTCCCCGTTCTCTCCGATTGCCATGCCTGCGGTGAACGTCAGATAAATCCCTATCCCCAGCCAGAGAAAAGCCAGTACCGCGATCAACGCGATAAAGCGGCCCGCATTGGGCACGATTTTCTGATAAACCGCATATGCTGTCTGGAACGCGTCCCCCTCTATGCCATATTTGGAATCCACTCCCAGCCAGATGTGGGTGGTATCCGGATAGGCATAGCTGTATACGCCGATATAGTCGTCTATCTCCTCTTCGCTGAAAATCGTGTTCCCCATGAACACCAGGCTGTCAGGATAATAAATCAGATATCGTCTGTATTCATTAAAAGACTCCGTGACCTCATTGTCCTCCAGTCCCGCCAGATCCGGCACATTCGTGTAAGTGCACATTCCCTCGTCGGTCATCATGCGCACCATGTATTTCACATTGCTGTTGCCGGCCTTATAAGCCTCATTGCAGACCTGGTAGCGCTGATAGTTCACCGTAAGGCTCTCGATCGTGGCCACCACATTCTCCTGAAGCTGCATGTATTCTATCCAGTTCCTCACGCAGGCTGTCAGCTGCTTCTCCCCATCCACCGTGGCATAGCGGCAGTTCAGCATAGGGATGTATACGGTCAGGCTGCCGTCATCCTCTCTGGAGATGTTGATTCCGTCAAGGTTCCTGGACATGATGTAGGAAAATACCATATCCTCCAGCTCGTCCTGGGTATTCTTCTCCAGCTTGTCCGAAATCATGGCGACTTCCTCGGCGCTTTTGCCGGAGCCCCAATCCTCTACAGCCTCTCCTGTCTCCGCACCTTCACCTTCTTCTCCGTCCTCCGCGCCCGCTTCACCCTCTCCGTCCCCGTCCTCTTCCTTCGTCTCGGTTATATGATAAAAGTCGTCAAAACAAAGCTGTCCATACTCGTCCAGCTTAAAATTCTCGGGATAGATACAGTAACCGAAGTAGTTCACGAATTCTGACATGCTCATAAAGCGGTCCGTAAACTCTACACCGGACTTTCCCCATTTGACGATGTCGTCCAGCGTATAGACCGCCGTAAGAGCGCCACCGGACTCCTGCCCTATCTCGCTTGCGTATTCTGTCACATCGATTTTCTTGGAAGGATCCAGGATGCCGTCCGTCTCAAGCTGCCCTTTTAAGGCTACCAGCTGGGTGATGTCGGACACCGCGTTCCGGAACAGATCGTGGTAGATTTCGGATTCCTCGAACTCCAGGCCTGTGTCGATGGGAAAGACCCTGTAGACTTTTGGCCCGTCAATGGAATCCACTGCGATATAGGAATTCAGAAGCAGGCCGGCCACTGCTGTCATGATGCCGGCCGCCAGCAGATGCTGGAGCAGCTCCAGACAGAATCTCTTAAATGTGGATTTTTTCATAGGAATGCTCCTCTTCCTTAGGATCTGTCTCTTATACACATCTCCGAGCCCACGAGACAGATGAGGATC
>CAMQOJ010000371.1 GCA_947003375.1 uncultured Lachnospiraceae bacterium | reverse complement strand
ACCGCTAGGAGGCCAGCTCTTCCTTTGTCCGCCCCGTCCACCGCCCATGCCCGGCTCCCTGATGCCCGGGCTTAGGGCAGCGGTTCTGTCAGGGCTTATGGCATCGGCCCTGTCAGGGCCGTCTGCGTTTTCAGATGCGTCCCTGTCATGCCTGCCCATACGTTCGGCTGCAGCTCTGCCTTGCTGTCACGCCTGGGCCTTCTGCCCGCCGGCCCCTCTGTCCAGAATTCCGTTCAGCCTGGTAAAGAGCATGGTGGCCGTGACGGTGGCTGCCAGGATATCGCTGACCGGTTCCGCCACGAACACGCCGAAGACCTGATCCGGCAGAATCCGGGGCAGGATGAAGATCAGAGGGATCAGCAGCACCAGCTTGCGCAGACAGGCCATCAGCAGGCTGATCTTCGCTTGGCCCAGGGCCATGAAGGTCTGCTGGCAGCCAATCTGTATCCCCGTGGAGAAGATGCCCGCCATATAGATGCGCATGGCCCACACCGTGTACTCCACCAGCGCCCCGTCGCTGCTGAAGATGCCCGCGAACATCTGCGGAAAGAGCAGCATCAGCAGCCACATCAGGGACGCATAGGCCGTGCAGGCCGCGAACTGGCAGCGGAAGGCCTGCTTCACACGCTCCTTCTTGCCCGCGCCGAAATTGTAGCTCATGATGGGCTGGCCGCCCTGGCAGATTCCCTGCAGGGGCAAGGTAATCAACTGACTGCAGGAGGATATGATCGTCATGGCCCCCACCGCCACATCCCCGCCGAAGCGGGAGAGGCTGCTGTTGAAGCTGATGTTCAGGATGCTCTCCGTGCTGAGCATCACGAAGGTGGAGACGCCCAGGGCCAGGCAGGGCAGGATGACGGGAGCCTCCAGCTTCATGTCGCGCAGCGACAGCTTCAATATCGTCCTGGAGCCCCGCAGGAAGCACAGCACCCACACGGCGCTGACCGCCTGGCTGATCACCGTGGCGATGGCCGCTCCCCGCACGCCCATCCCCAGGCCGAAGATCAGGATGGGATCCAGGATGATATTGCAAACAGCGCCCACCACCGTGGTGAGCATGCTGAACTTGGCGAAGCCCTGTGTGGTGATGAAAGGATTTAGCCCCATCACGATCATCACGAAGACGATTCCCAGGATATAGATCCGGGCGTAGGACAGGGCGTAGGGCAGCGTCACGTCGCTGGCGCCGAAGAGCCGAAGCAGCTGCGGCGCGAAGAGATAGAACAATACCGTCAGCATGACGGAGAAGATCATCAGCAGGGAAAAACAGTTCCCCAGGATCTTCCGGGCGCTTTCCAGATCCTTCTTCCCCATGGCGATGGCCGCTCTGGGCGCGCCGCCTGACCCCGCCAGCATGGCGAAGGCGTTGATCATCATCAGGATAGGGAGGAACAGCCCCACGCCTGTCAGCGCCGAGGCTCCCGCATCCGGGATGTGCCCGATGTAGATCCTGTCCACGATGTTGTAGAGCATGTTGATCAGCTGTGCCACCACCGCCGGAATCGCCAGATTCAGCATCAGCTTCGGTATGCTGCCGCTCCCCATGTCCTGTTTCGTCTCCTGTGCCGCCATAAAACTACCTCCAATCTTCTTTACTTATAAGTTTTCTAAGCTTTCTTATCTGAATCTTCTTTTTATCTAAGTCTTCTTTCTTATCTAAGAATTGTAGCAGAATTCCTCTCTTCCTGCAACTCTTACAAGCCTGTTTTCATAAAACCTATTGACATAGTAGGCAAATAGGTGTATTCTGGAAAACAGATTACAGAAGCATGTAAAAGCACATCCCAAAGGAGGAGATAACAATGAGCCAATACAAATTTGAGACCCTGCAGCTGCACGTAGGACAGGAGCGACCCGATCCGGCCACGGACGCCAGGGCCGTGCCCATCTATCAGACCACATCCTATGTATTCCGGGATTCCGCCCATGCGGCGGCCCGTTTCGGCCTGGCGGATGCGGGCAATATCTACGGCCGCCTGACCAATTCCACCCAGGAGGTGCTGGAGAAGAGGATCGCCGCTCTGGAGGGCGGCGCGGCGGCGCTGGCCCTGGCCTCCGGCGCGGCGGCCATTACATACGCCATCCAGGCGCTGGCCCAGGACGGCGGGCACATCGTGGCCCAGAAGACCATCTACGGAGGCAGCTACAACCTGCTGGAGCATACCCTGCCCCATTACGGCATCAGCACCACTTTTGTGGACGCCCATGACCTGGCGGAGCTGGAATCCGCCATCCGTCCTGAGACCAGAGCAATCTACCTGGAGACCCTGGGGAATCCCAACAGTGACATCCCGGACATCGACCGCATCGCGGAAATCGCCCATGCCCACGGCCTGCCCCTTGTCATCGACAATACCTTCGGCACTCCCTATCTAATCAGGCCGATTGAGCACGGCGCTGACATCGTGGTGCATTCCGCCACCAAATTCATCGGCGGACACGGAACCACCCTGGGCGGCATCATCGTGGACTCCGGGAGATTCGACTGGAAGGCCAGCGGAAAATATCCCGCAATCGCCGCCCCCAATCCCAGCTACCACGGAATCTCCTTCGTGGACGCAGCGGGGCCTGCCGCTTTCGTGACCTATATCAGAGCCATCCTTCTGCGGGACATGGGAGCCGCCATCTCTCCCTTTAACGCCTTCCTGCTCCTGCAGGGCGTGGAGACCCTTTCCCTGCGCCTGGAGCGCCATGCGGAGAACACGAAGAAGGTAGTGGAATATCTTGCCGGGCATCCCCAGGTAGCGCATGTGAACCATCCGTCCCTGCCGGGCCATCCCGACCACGGGCTGTATGAGAGATACTTCCCCAATGGCGGTGCTTCCATCTTTACCTTTGAGATCAGGGGCGGACAGGAGGAGGCCTACAGGTTCATCGACCATCTGGAGGTTTTCTCTTTGCTGGCCAATGTGGCGGATGTGAAGAGCCTGGTCATCCATCCGGCCACCACCACCCATTCCCAGTTGACGGCAAAGGAGCTGGCCGATCAGGGCATCCGGCCGGGCACCATCCGGCTCTCCGTCGGCACGGAGCATATCGATGACATCATCGCCGATCTGGAGAAAGGGTTTGCCGCTGTATGATCCTTGTCCGACCGAAATGCCCTGCACGGGAAACCGTACAGGGCATTTCCAGCATAAAAAGCGATATTCTGTCTGAAATTTATCCGTCTGAAATCTTGTAAATTTTAAGATGGTAATTTATAATGGGTAAGGGTTCATGAAGCGAAAATGACTGGAGGAGCATATGAGATGACAGAAGAAAAGAAGACAGGCCTGCCGGAAGAGAAAAATACAGGTGCCCTGAAGGGGTTTCGGATTCAGAGTCTCAGCCTGTGGCTGGTGGCCTTCACCCTCATCATATCCGTCCTGATCGGAATCGGCATCGTTCAGGTCATGAAGGACTATTATGAGCTGGCCCAACGGACCAGGGAATATGTCTTCGCCCAGGAAGACGCCAGGGATCTCCTGTTCGGTTCCAACTACCTTACAGACCAGGCACGCCTCTATGCCGTGACGAAAGACCATGTCTACGCGGAGGCATATTTTACGGAGGTGCATGAGACCAGGAGAAGGGATTTGGCGCTGGAGGCTCTGGAGGTCCATCTGCGCGAAAGGAATGAGGATGCATTGAACACATCCAAAGAGGCCATGGAGCTGTCCAATGCGCTCATGGTTCTGGAAATCCATTCCATGAAGCTGGCGGCCCTGTCGGCCGGTGAGGACATGGGCAGCCTTGCCCGGGAGATACAGGACTATCAGCTGACAGAGGAAGAGCTGTCCTGGACGGCGCAGCAGCAGGCGGACGCTTCCATGGAGCTGGTCTTCGGGGAAGAATACCGGGCCATGAAAGGCCAGATAGAGGCAAAAATGTCCGATGTCACCCGGAGCGTAATAGAAATCTGCGAGAGGGATCAGGCGGAGAGCGAGAGCACCATGAAAAACGCCTTGATCCGCCAGAGCATCTACACGGTTTTGGTGGTGATTCTGGTCATATTTTCCTATATCATGATAGCGGTTCTGATTCTGCGCCCCATCCGGATCTACGTGAACTGCATCAAGAACAACAACTTCCTGGAAATCACCGGCGCCTATGAATTCAAATACCTGGCTGCTACATACAACAATGTCTATGAAATGACCATGGAGCAGCAGAACATGCTCCGCAAAAAGGCAGAGCGGGATGCCCTCACCGGCCTTTTGAACCGCCAGGCCTTTGAACAACTGAAGTCCCAGCTGCGCATATCCTCCGAACATCTCGCGTTCCTGATCATCGACGTGGACGTATTCAAGTCCATCAACGACAATTACGGACATGACGTGGGGGACCAGGCCCTGATTAAAGTCGCCAGGCTGCTGGACGAGAATTTCAGAAAGGTGGATTATGTCCTCCGGATAGGCGGGGACGAGTTCGCTGTCATCATGGAAAAGACAGGCCCGGACAAAAAGCCGATCATCCGCAGCAAGATAGAAGCGATCAACGAAATCCTGCAGCACCCGGAAGACGAGGCGGTTTTCCCGAAATATTCTGTCAGCGTGGGAATCGCTTTTACGGAAAAGGGATTCAGTGACGAACTGTTCCAGCAGACGGATCAGGCATTGTACCACACGAAGGAGAACGGAAGGTGCGGCTATACGTTTTATGATGAGCTGTAGGCTGCGGGGCTCCTCAAGGATATATGAAATAACGTCAAAAAGCTGCTGTTCAACAGCAGCTTTTTTCAGGCACGATTCTATATAACACTTTACCAA
>CAMQOJ010000370.1 GCA_947003375.1 uncultured Lachnospiraceae bacterium | reverse complement strand
TTGGCGAATGCCGCGAGGGTCAAATACCCCGTTGCTTGCAGCGGGGTATTTGATTTGAAAGAAATTTTCAAAGGGGCTTGTAGATGAATTCATACATAATAAATATGATGCAGCTATAGCCACTTATTCTCTGCATCATCTGTCAGATGAGCAAAAGATTTACCTTATTAAAAATATTCTATTATGACATGGGATTTGAAAAAAGATATAGGATATTTTGACGAGTGTGAAGGAGAAATGAAAAACATGCTATTGGAGACAAAAAGGCTGACCGTAAGGAGCATACGTCCAACTGACGAAAAAGCATTTATCGATATGGCAGCGGACGGCAGCTTGTGGGAAATTTATGGGGATTGCAGCGAATGTCATATATGGATGAAGGAATTCATAAGTGAGACAATCAGATTGGAAGCAGAAGATAATCCACGCCAGGAATATCTGGCATTTGCCATAGAAGATAAGGTAAAGCATTTGGTAGTCGGATCTGTGGGCAGTACGTATTATGAGGATTTTATGGAAGTGGGCGTCAGTTACTTTATCGGTGCCGATCATCGCGGAAATGGATATGCCGCAGAGGCCTTGAAATGTTTCATAGAATATTTATTTGCAAAATATCATCTCAAGAAATTGGTTGCCACAGCCGACCCCAACAATATTGCCTCCTGTAAAACTTTGGAAAAAGTGGGTTTTTCTTTGATTAAAACGGAGATGTATCAAGATATGCATGATGAAAGCAAATGCATGACCAATTTTTATGAACTGGTGTTATGATAGAATTTATTCCCGCGAGCAATGAGCCAAGCGGCCGTGCTTGCACGGCCAGTTGGCGAATGCCGCGAGGGTCAAATACCCCGCTGCTCTGCAGCGTTGCAAGCTTGATACCCCGTTGCTTGCAGCGGGGTATTTGATTCCCGCGGGCAATGAGCCAATGGCTGGGGAGCGTGAAAAAACGAAACAGGGATTCATGGACAGAAAGGCGGAATCATGGCAAAGTATTTTAATACAACAGGTGTATGCAGGCCATCGGAGCATTATATGGTCAGTCTGGACGGACGGCTTGCGGAAATCAGAAGGATGATTGACAGGAAATACTATTTCCCCATAAACCGCGGAAGACAATGCGGAAAAACGACAACCCTTGCGGCTCTGAAGCATTTTCTGCGTGCGGATTTTATTGTGGCCAGCCTTGATTTCCAGTTTCTGTCACAGGCAGACTTTGCGTCTGACAGGACGTTTTCAGCGGCCTTTGCCAGGCGGTTTGCACTGGCGCTGCGGTGCGTGCCGGAAGCGGAGGGGAAGGCCTTGGACAGGATTAAAAAATGTGGGGATGAGGGGTGATGCGGTATCATGCTGATAAGAGAATATCAACCATCCGATTGCAGGCAACTGGCAGAACTTTTTTACAATACGGTTCACCGGATAAACGCGAAAGATTATACGAAAGAGCAATTGTATGTATGGGCCACAGGACAGATAGACCTGGAGAAGTGGAACCAGTCGTTTCAGGAGCATTTTAGTCTCGTCGCGGTGGATGACGGTATCATCACAGGCTTCGGGGACATAGACAGGACAGGCTATCTGGATCGATTATATGTCCATGCAGATTACCAGGCCAGAGGAGTTGCCGCCCATATCTGCGACCGGCTGGAACAGGCGGTTCCGGGGGATATCGTCACCCACGCCTCCATTACGGCAAGGCCATTTTTTGAAAAAAGAGGCTATAAGGCGGTGAAAGAACAACAGGTAGAGCGGCAGGGGATTCTCCTGACAAACTATGTGATGATAAAAGCCGGCAGACAGGGCTGCGGAGCAGGGGAGGATCATAATGCTGATAAAGCAGATTGACAGGGATACAGAAAAAGAGCGCATTGCAAGGATTATTTTGGAGTCCCTCCCGGAGTGGTTCGGCATCCCCCAGGCCCGGGAGGAATACATTGCAGGCAGCAGGGGAAAGCCCTTCTTCTGCGCCTTTGAGGCTGAAAGGCCTGTGGGATTCCTCTATCTGAAAGAAACCGGGCGGCACACTGTGGAAGTGGCAGTCATGGGCGTGGCCAGGGAATGCCACAGACAGGGCATTGGCCGGAGCCTGTTTGAGGAAGCAAGGGAAAAGGCCGGGCAGATGGGATATTCTTTCATCCAGGTCAAGACTGTCCAGATGGGGCGGTACGATATCTACGATGACACCAACAGGTTCTACCTATCGCTGGGATTCCGGGAATTGGAGGTCTTCCCTACGCTTTGGGATGAGGCGAATCCGTGCCAGGTCTACATTATGTCCATTGGTAAGTGTCAGCGAAGAGTTGACGGTGATATTCTGCTGGAACCGTACTATCCAAACGAAAGCGTGGCGCTGGAATGGTATCAGGATAAAGAAGTGTGCAGGCAGGTCGATAATATTGACCATGTGTATTCCCTGGACAGGCTCAGAGCCATGTATGATTTCCTGAGTGCCCATGGCCAGTGCTTTTATATTCAGTATCAGGGAAAGCTTGTAGGAGACGTTTCGCTCCGGGACAATTCCGAAATCGCCATTGTCGTCTGCAGGGAGTATCAGAATCACCAAATCGGCCGCAAATGTGTATCGAATATGATTGAACTGGCAAAGGAAAAAGGAATGCGCAAGGTCAAAGCCAATATCTATGCTTTCAATAAGCAGAGCCAGAGGATGTTCCAGGCCATAGGCTTTCGGCCTGCGGAAGACGAGTGGTATATTTATGAGATAGAGTGAGGCGGTGCAACTTAACTTCAAGTTGAGTTCCGAACCCTGCGCACAACCTTACAGGTATGGTCAGGCCAGCCACATTTCTGTACAATATTGAAGAAGAGCATTCAAAAACACAGTTGCTGTCCCGCTGGAAGGCAAATCCCGCCGGAACAACATGAAAGGAGACGGAAATGTTCGATAACAGGAAAGCAGGAAAGCAGATTGCGCTGCTTCGGAGAAGCAAAGGCCTGACCCAGGAGGACGTCGCCAGACAATTGAACATCAGCCCCCAGGCGGTGAGCAAATGGGAGAACGGCCACACCATGCCGGAGCTGTCTGTCCTTGTGGAGCTGTCAGAGCTGCTGGGGTGCACCATAGACCAGATCCTCTTCCCGGCGCCTGTGCCCGCCGCGGGAGCCGACTTTGAGCAGACGCTGCTGCCATACGCCCCCATCGCAGATTTTTCAGGCAGGCGCTGGCCCCGCAGCATGTCCAAGCCCGCCGTGCTGTCGGCCATCAAGCTTTTCATGGGATTGGAAGAGCGCCGGGACACCATGAACCGACAGATAAATGACGATACGGAATACATCCTCCAGGCTGCGTTTTCCGGCATCACCTTCGGCTATTCCTGGGAGCCTGACGACGACTGGGAAAGCTGTCTTGAACCATACGGCCTGACCTGTGAGGTTCATGCCAGCGGGGACTTCACGCAGGATGGATTCATCCGGATGGCAGTTGACAATATAAAGAGCGGATATCCCGTAGTCGTCCTTCCGAAGGAATACACCGACACCATATTGGCCACAGGATTTTCCGATCAGGGCAGAGTCCTGCGGGGAATCCCCTTTCTGGACGGTGACGATGACAAGAATTCCGTCATGTCTTTCGGGCAGTTGAAAAACTTTCCGGAATGGTATGGGAAAGAGTCCCGCCTGGTGCTCGTCAAACCGGGCTCGAAGAAGATATCCCTCCCTGATAAATGCCGGGAAGCCCTGGGACGGGGCTTTCAGCTTTTGAGCAATAAGAGACATCTGACCGATCGGCCGCTTGTGGGATGCGGACTGGTGATCTATGACAACTGGTGCGAGGAGCTGCGCAGGGAGACGAATCAGGAGCTGATGGAGATTGGATGTATGTTCCCCCATATTTTCATCCACTATGAGGGGAAGCTTCGGATCAGGGAATTCCTGGAACTCTGTACCCACCTGATACAGGATGGGGACAAAAGCGCATTCACGTCAGCCATCTCAAATTATGAGGAGATACTCTCCCTCTGTGAGAAATGCATCCAGGAGATGCTCCCCAGGACGCCCGAGGACGCGGCGGAAGCCCGGGCAAAACGGCAGGCCTATATCGGCATCCTGCAAAGAGGCAGGGAGCTGGAAGAGGAGGCGCTGGAGGCCTTAAGGCCTTCTGTGGAAGCCCTGGGCAGGTGACGGCTATTCTGCTGAACCAGGCTGCCCCACCAGGTGCTTCACGAAGACGGCATCCCGGTTTTTTGCCTTACAGCCCGGGGCGCTGATATATCCGTGTTTCTCATAGAAATCCGTCGCCGTGTCCGTTGTCAGTATGCTGGTGTAGATACCGTTTTTCAGGAAATGCGTTTCTGCAAGTGCAAGCAGCGCGCTGCCGTGAGCCTGGTTCCGGCATGCATCAGCGACCCAGAACTCCCGTATGAACCCGCAGGTCTCTTCGAAGAACCCGCTGGTGAATTTCAGGGGCTTGAACTGGATGAAGCCAATGACATCTCCCCTTTCAGAAGTCCTGACAAAGGCGAGGTTGCCGACATCGGCATTCATTTCCCGGAACAGGCCATCCCAATCCCGGACATGGATCACAAGTTCCGAGAAATACTGCTTGAAAGCCGACTGGAATAAAGAATCAGAGAAATCGGAGATTAAATTATCTAAATATCGCCTGTTTTCGTTTGCTGAACAATTCATGCAAAATCCTCTCGCTTTCTGGGAGAGCCGTTTGACCGCCATCTCGTTTGGTTCAGTATACCATCTGTCTCTTATACACATCTCCGAGCCCACGAGACAGATGAGG
>CAMQOJ010000369.1 GCA_947003375.1 uncultured Lachnospiraceae bacterium | reverse complement strand
CAGGAGTCAAAGAGCCAAACCTCTTCGTTTCCTTTTTCGGGGCGAGCTTATGCGCGCTGCCCTCCGCCCTGAGACGCAGATGCCGGCCCGGAAATGCCGGACTGCTCAGCCCTGCAACAGCGCCCTGAAAAAAAATGGCAGCGCAGAAATGAGGTTAGCTATGCAACATCTGATGAGTCCTCTGGACTTCACTACACAGGAGCTTGACAAGCTCTTCGACCTGGCAAACGACATCGAACGCAATCCCGCCAAATACGCCCATGCCTGCGACGGCAGGATTCTGGCCACCTGCTTCTACGAGCCCAGCACCCGTACGCGCTTAAGCTTTGAGTCCGCCATGACCAGGCTGGGCGGGCGCATCATCGGCTTCTCCGACGCGGCATCCTCCTCCGCCTCCAAGGGGGAGAGCGTGTCCGACACCATACGCATCATCTCCTGCTATGCGGACATCTGCGCCATGCGCCACCCCAAGGAAGGAGCCCCCATGGTGGCCGCGGAGAAATCCGGCATTCCCGTCATCAACGCGGGCGATGGCGGGCACCAGCATCCCACCCAGACCCTGACGGATCTCCTGACCATCCGCAGCCTGAAAGGGGCTTTGAGCGGCTTCACCATCGGCCTGTGCGGAGACCTGAAGTTCGGCCGCACCGTCCACTCTCTGATTAACGCCCTGGTGCGCTACAGCGATATCCGCTTCGTGTTCATCTCCCCGGAGGAGCTGCGGGTGCCGGACTATATCACGGAGATGCTGAAGACCAAGGGCATTCCCTACGAGGAGGTCATCCGCCTGGAGAACGTGATGCCCCAGCTGGACCTGCTTTACATGACCAGGGTCCAGAAGGAGCGTTTCTTCAATGAAGAGGATTATGTCAGATTGAAAGATTTCTATATCCTGAATGCGGACAAGATGGCCCTGGCCAAAAAGGACATGCTTGTGCTGCATCCCCTCCCCAGGG
This sequence comes from uncultured Lachnospiraceae bacterium, assembly GCA_947003375.1. Lineage (GTDB taxonomy): Bacteria > Bacillota > Clostridia > Lachnospirales > Lachnospiraceae > Acetatifactor. The sequence goes on along the minus strand of CAMQOJ010000369.1, from coordinate 3,805 downwards.
TCAACGAGATTTCCGTGGAGGTGGACAACGACCCCAGGGCAGCCTATTTCAAACAGGCCCGGTACGGAGTCTATGTGCGGATGGCCCTGATACTGACCTTGCTGGAGATTCAGGTGTAAAGGGTAATTCGAGGCAAATGTTCGTAATGGCAGGTATGAATTCACAAAAAAGTTTCGGAAAGGATCGACATATGCTGAATGTAGGAAAAATCGAGGAGGGCTTCGTGCTGGACCACATCAAGGCCGGAAAAAGCCTGGAAATCTATGATCATCTGCAGCTGGACAAGCTGGACTGCACCGTGGCCATCATCAAGAACGCCAGAAGCGACAAGATGGAGAAAAAGGATATCCTGAAAGTAGAGTGCGACATCGACATGCTGGACCTGGACGTGCTGGCTTTCATTGACCACAACATCACCGTCAACGTCATCAAGAACGGGGAGATCGTGGAGAAAAAGGAATTGACGCTGCCCAAGCAGATCAAGAATGTCATCAGATGCCACAATCCCAGGTGCATTACCTCCATCGAGCAGGAGCTTCCCCATATCTTCTGCCTGGCAGACGCAAAGAACGAGGTGTACCGCTGCAAGTACTGTGAAGAGAAATACATGTCCTCGGCTAAGTGGACATAAAAGTTTCCAGCTCTCCCATTCTCCGGGAAAGGGCCAAAACAGCGCCGTGAGGGCTGTTCCATCAGGCAAAAGGCATGAAAGAGGGATAGATGCGACTTCCATTGACCGCATCTATCCCTGTATTATCGCGCAAAAACCGGCTTGGCGAAGCCCTTACCGCAGGCTCTACAGCGTCTTGCCCGCGGACGCCCCATAGGGCACCGAACCCTCATACACGGAGGATTGCATAATGATGTCCAGCATCCTCTTCGCGCAGGCCTGGAGCTCGCCCAGGGTGATGGGACAGGCCACATCGCCCTCTGCAGCGCCTACAGACTTCACGATTTCGTCCACGTCCTTCTGGCTGCCCGGCATGGTCAGGTCGTTTCCGGCCTTGATGCAGCCCGCCGCGCTGGACGCGCCGTACTTGAACGCCTCGCCCGGATTCATCTCGATGCTGCCCGTGGTGCCCCAGTCGGTCATGATGATTCCGGCGAATCCCCATTCGTCCCTGGCGATGGCTGTCAGCAGGTCGTAGCTGTTGGCCGTGTGGGTGCCGTTGATCAGGTTGTAGGAGGTCATGATGGACATGGGCTGGGAGACCCTCACCGCTATCTCAAAGCCTTTCAGATAAATCTCGCGGATAGCCCTCTCCCCCACATGGGAGTTCACATGCATCCTGTTGTCCTCCTGATTGTTGAACGCAAAATGCTTGATGGTGGTTCCCACGCCGCAATGCCTCTGGACGCCCAGCGTGTCGGCGGCAGCGCACAGGCCCGCCACCAGGGGATCCTCGGAATAGTACTCGAAGTTCCGCCCGCAGAGAGGATTCCTGTGGATGTTCATGCCCGGAGCCAGCCAAAGGGTCACGCCCAGCTCCTCCATCTCCTCTCCTACGATGTCCCCGGCCTCCGCAATGGCCTCCACGTCCCAGGTCTGGGCCAGCAATGTGGCAATGGGAATAGCGGTGCAGTACTGATAATAGTATACCGCGTCGGCGGGAATCTCCGGCTTCGGCATATTGCCCATAAGCAGCTCCATGCCCGGAATCGGCGCTGAGCCTGTACCCGGAATCAGGTTGCCGTCCCCATCCGCCACGAAATTGGTGGAAAGCCGCAGCCCCGCAGGACCGTCCGCCAGAATCATATTGCGGATATTGCGGTCCGTGAGCATCAGGGATGTGGTATCTCCCGCCGCACCCGGACAGGCTGCCGAAGCCGAACCGATGACGGAAGCCGCGCCAAAACCGCCTCTGGCCGTGCCCACGCAAAGCTCCGCCATCTCCTCCACAGTCAGCTGCCCGACCAGCTCGTCCAGCGTGTATTTACCCGCCCTTACGTCGTCCATGGTAATCTTCTGCTCTGTCTTCTTCTCCGGAGCATCTTCCTCCCCCTTCCGATAGACAGCGGTCACGCAGGGTATGTCCGCCGCGCAGATGGATATTACCGGAGCGTTCTCCTTTTGCGCCGCCTCTCCCTCATAGCTATAGGGAGTCACGCCCTCTGCGGAAAGCTCCTGCATCTGGCAGTCCAGAGGCAGGCGGTTGGAAAGCTTCTCCGTGACGGCCTCTTTGTCCAGCGCGAGGGCCGCTGCCACTGCAGTGTCCCTGGAGCTTGTGCCTACGCGCACATAGTACGTTCCCGCCTCCAGGACCCATGCAGCCCTCCCCTCATCGTAGGAAGCCATTGCCTTCACCGGATAGGTAATGGCCAGCTCCTGGGATTCTCCCGGCGCAAGGAGCCTGGTCTTCTTATAGGCGGCCAGCTCCTGCCAGGGCTTGGCCAGCTTTCCTGCGGGGGCGGAATAGTATACCTGCACTACCTCTTTGCCCGCATATGTACTTCCGCTGTTGGTCACCTTCACCTTTACGGTGACGGAGTTCCCGTCCGCTTCCACGCTTTCCGTCTCCACCGCGAAATCCGTGTAGGAGCCGCCATATCCGAAAGGATAGGCGGGAGTCACGTTAAAGGTGTCGAAGTAACGGTATCCCACATAGATGCCCTCGGTGTAATACTCATCGTTGATGTCGCCGTTCATATGGCTGAATTTATCCGCGCAGGGATAATCCAGATAGTCCTCCGCCCATGTGGCGGTGAGCTTGCCGCTGGGCGTCACCTTGCCCGTCAGCACGTCCGCCAGGGCATGGCCGCCGATGTTGCCCGCCTGGCTCATGAGCAGGATGGCGTCGATTCCCTCTTCCTCCCGCAGGAATTTCGTGTCGATGACGCTGCCCACGTTGAGGACCACAATGAGCTTCCCGTATCTCTCCCCCAGCAGACGGATTGCGTCCTTTTCCACCTGGAAGAGCTCATATTCGCCCTCCACTGGCCTTCTGTCCTTGCCCTCGCCGGAGTTACGGGCGATGACATAGACAGCGGTGTCCGCTTCCGCCGCTTCCACATCCTCCCCGGTCACTGGAATAATGGCGGGCTCCATGAAAGGATTGTTGAACAGCTGCATGAACGCACTCTGACCATCCTTTTTGACCACGGCGGCAAAGTCCGCAAAATAAGCTTTCCTGGCCGCCTCCACAGCCTCGTCGTACCGGTCCAGCCAGCCCTTGGTGGCCACGGTGAAGCCGGCGGCCTCCAGCCCCTGTTCCACGCTTGTCACCGAGCGGCTGTTCACGTCCCCGGAACCGGTTCCGCCCTTCACCGTCCGCCTGGCCCCATTGCCGAACAGGGCTATCCTCTTCCCGGTTTCCGTCACGGGAAGCACGCCGTTGTTCTTCAAAAGCACCATGCCCTGAGAGGCGATCTTTCTCGAGCGCTCCATGTTCCTGGTCTCCCGTGCGCTGATTTCGGGACTCTTAGATGCAGAAAATTTTGCCATAAAAATACCTCCTTGCGTATCATTCTGTTCCTTTTATCATAACGAAATCTACGGTGTTTTGCAATGACATTTCTTGTCTTTTATCTCCTTATTCCATGCCCACGTACATTTGCGGCACCTGCACCCATACGGCTTACGAAATCTCATACTCCAAATCTTTATGAAACCTTAAGGTGAATCGAAGCAATTTTTTTAGAAAAAACTGGTATGTTGTCGTATAATGGAAAAAAGACATATATCTGAAAAAAGAGGAATCGACACCATGAACGACACACACGCCAAAGACATCATCCACAGCGGCGACAGCTTAACCGCCGCGAACAGGGACGCTTCGGCCGGCCCGACCGCCGGGGACGGGGAGGA
>CAMQOJ010000368.1 GCA_947003375.1 uncultured Lachnospiraceae bacterium | reverse complement strand
ATCTACACGAGTCTCTTCGTCGGCAGCGTCAGATGTGTATAAGAGACAGACATCGTACTGCCGGTAAAAAATTTCATAAACGACAGCTATTGCCGTGACATTTCCACCAAGGTGAAGAGCCAGCTTGCGGTGAAACGCAGGAAAGGGGAATGCCTTTCGGCATTTGCCGTGTATGGCTATCGGAAATCGACGGAGGACAGGAACCGGTTGCTGGTGGACGATTATGCGGCGGAGATCGTGCGCAGGATCTTCGCGTGGAAGATCGAGGGGATGGCCGTCTACGCCATTGCGGAAAAGCTCAATGACCTCCATATCCTGTCCCCAAAGGAATACAAGAAGTCCCTTGGGCTGAACTACCGGGGAGGCTTCACCAGGGGCAGCTGCTCCAAATGGAGCAGCCCGACCGTCCGGCGGATACTGACCAACGAAGTGTACCTGGGCCACCTGGTGCAGGGCAGGACAGAGCGGGTCAACATAAAGGTAAAGAAACGCGTGGAAAAGCCGGAAGAGGAATGGGTACGGGTGGAAGATGCCCACGAACCCATCATCTCTGCCGATGACTTTGCCATCGTGCAGAACCTTTTGAAGGCGGACGGCCGCGTCAGCCCGAAAAGGAAGGAGATCAGTCCGTTCATGGGCCTCCTGTTCTGCGGGGACTGTAGGGAGCAGATGGTGAGGCGGGTCAACCGCTACAAGGGGACGGAAAAGGTCTATTACATCTGCTCCACCAAGAACCGGGGGGAGGGGTGCAGCCGCCACAGCATAGAGGAGGCCGTGCTGAAGGAGCTGGCAGGGACCGCCATCCGCCGCTATGCCAATGACTTCCTGGAGCAGGAGAAGCTCTTTGCCCAGGCAAAGGAACGGGAGGCCAACCTGCAGGCGGTCATCAGCTATAATAAGGAAATCGCACGTCTGAAAAAGGAGCAGGAGAAATATTTCAGCCTGACTGCCGGGCTGTATGAGGATCTACGTACAGGGGTCATTACCAAGGAGGAATTTGGACGGCTCCATGGGGAGTTCCAGAAGAAGGCGGAAAACCTGGCTGCCGCGGAGGGAAGACAGGAGCAGCTCGTCAAGGAGATGTTCAAGTCCGGCGTATTGAGCGCAGGGCGCCTTGCGGCCTTTAAGGATTCCCTGGAGCTGAAGGAGATTGACCGCCATACCCTGGCCAGCCTTGTGAAAAGAATCTGGGTGTATGAGGGGAAGCGGATAGAGATTGAATTCTATTTTACCGACCAGTATCAGGCGATGAAGGACTTTTGCAGGGAGGATGGCTTGGACACCTATATGGGAAATGGCCAGATAGGGAATGAGGCATATACCAATCTGGATACCCATATGACAATAGATAAAGTGGAAAATCAGATGCCGTCAGCCATCCCTGGCATGGAAAGGGGTGCATGATATGGCAAGGACATCAAAACGCATCCATGCTTCCGGCAGTGCTAAAAACACGGCACCAGGAACCGGACAGGGGAAGGCGCAGGGAACAAAATATTATAAAGCCGGAATCTATGCAAGGCTGTCCTCGGATCAGGGATCCAAGGCCTGCGGGCAGGCCTTAAAGAACGAATCAGTAGAAACGCAGGTTGAGATTGCCAAAAGCTATGTAGCGGACTGGAACCGGCATCATGGGGATAAGATAGAAATCGTCGGCCAGTATGCCGATTTGGGGAAGACCGGAACGAACTTCGACCGTGAAGATTTCAAGCGGCTGATGCAGGATGTCCGCCTGGGCGACATCAACTGCGTGATCGTCAAGGATCTGTCCCGGTTTGGCAGGAACTACCTGGAGGCCGGGAATTACATAGAGAAGATATTCCCGCTTCTGGGAGTCCGCTTCATCGCCGTCGCGGACGGATACGATACAGGGACGGACGGCAGCAGCACGAGACAGATGGCATCCGAGATCAAGAACCTGGTGAACGACATGTATGCCAAGGACTTTTCGGCCAAGGCGAAGCTGTCCCTGAAGCAGCGCAGGGAGGCCGGCTCCTACGTGGGAGGCCTGCCGCCCTATGGGTATGAGGCATACCAGGATGGGCGGATCAGGAAGCTCAGGCCGGACGGGAACACGGTGGAGGTGGTCCGGTTCATCTATAAGAGATTCCTGGAGACGGAAAACTGCCAGGCCGTGGCGGATGCCCTGAATGAGAGGAGGATTAATCCGCCCGGCGTTTACAGCAGGACGAAAGAGGTCTACTGCCCAGCCGAAGCGGCGTATAAAGGCTGGGACAGGGGGGCAGTGGAACGCATCCTGAAGAGTGCCACCTATACAGGCAGGCTGGTACAGGGCAGGACTTCCCTTACGGCAAGGAAAGAGGAGAACCGCATCCGCAGGCCGGAGGAGGAATGGGTGAAAAAGGAAGATACCCATGAGGCCATAATCAATCCGGAACTCTACGGACAGGTGCAGGAAGTCCACCGCAGGATACAGGAACGGACGGGCAGCCACGCCCATCCTACGGATGGCGCCCCCATTGGGGAGAATGTCTTTGACAAGGTCCTGTATTGCGGCGTATGCGGCAGAAAGATGACCCGAAACAGCCATGTAAAAGAGTATGCGGACGGCAGGAAGGAGAGGAAGGACGGATACTTCTGCATGGACAGTATCACGGACAAGAGGGAAGCGTGCCCGGAGAACAACCGCATCTCCAGGACGGAACTGACGGATATCCTGTCATTGCTGTTCCGCACGGAATTTGCCACCCAGCTGAAGAAGCAAAGGGATTATGTGGAGCAGGGGCGGGTCCTGATACGGCAGAAAAAACAGGAGCTGGAACGGCAGCTGCGGCAGGCGGAGAGGGACATACTGGCCCTGACGGAGGAAGAGGGGGAGAGGTACATGGCATACCGTAGCGGAAGCCTGCCCCAGGAAGAGTATGTCCGTTACCGGCTCTGGAAGGATGAGCGCCTGCAGGAACTGGAAAAGCTGAAAAGCCAGAATCAGGAAGAAGCAAAGGCGCTGGAACGGAAAGGGGACATCTATCTGAAAGCCATTCGTTGCCTGATAAAGCTGAAAAGCGGGGGCGAACTGACCAAAGAGTTGGTGGAGGCGCTGATCGAGAGGGTCTATGTCTATCCGGGGAAACTGGTGGAGGTATTGTTCACTTACAGCGATGCCCGCATGGAAGGGGTGAAGTAGGATGACCGAGAGACGCAAGACGGCCATTTACCTGCGGATCTCCACAGAGGACCCCACTGCTGTCTGCAGGGGACGGGAAGAGAGCACCAGCATCAGCCATCAGAGAATGTTCCTGCTGGAATATATCAGAAAGGACAAGGAATTGGCGGGAAGTGAGGTCCTGGAATTTTGTGATGACGGGTTCACAGGTACCAACATGGAACGGCCGGGGATGCAGGAAATGCTGAAAGCGGTCAGGCAGGACAGAATCGGGTACATCCTCGTGAAAGACTTTTCCCGATTTTCCAGGAACTATATAGAAGCCGGGAGGTATCTGAGCCAGGTGTTCCCGGCCATGGGAGTGGAGTTCATTGCCGTAAATGACGGCTATGACAGCAGGAGGCAAGACGGCAAGGCCCTTGGCTTTGACACGGCATTCCAGACCCTGGTCTATGCCCTGTACAGCAAGGACATCTCCATTAAGGTGAAGACATCCTTTGAAAGCAAATGTGCGGCCGGAGAGTACGTGTTCGGACAGGTCCCCCTGGGCTATGAGAAGAGCCGGGAGGTAAAAAATGCCGTAATCATCAATGAAAGAGAGGCGGAGATTGTCCGTTCCATTTTTGCCATGGCTGTGGACGGCATGAGCAGTGCGCAGATTGCAAAGCGGCTTTTCGAGGAAAAGGTGCCTACAGCGACACAGATGCGCTTCCCTGACAGGAGCGCCCTGAAGGAGAACCACACATGGAGCAGCACCATGGTCAGGCATATATTGGGCAATAGGTTCTATCTGGGCGAGATGTCCTATGGAAAGACCGTGCGCAGATCCGTGGGGAGCAAAGGGAAGATTGCGGTTCCAGAGGATGACTGGAAGGTGATTACGGACCATCATGAACCGCTGGTGACGCCGGAAGTCTTTGCCCGTGTCGCGCTGGCGGTCCCCGGCCATTCCACAAAGCGGAAGCGGGAGAAGCATCCGCTGACTGGGAAGGTCTATTGCGGCGGGTGCGGATATTCCCTAAACTACAAGCCGCAGAACGGAAAGGTCCCGCGCCATTTCTGGTGCAGGAAGCATTCCATTCTGCAGATACCGGACTGCTGCACCTATTTCAATGCGGCTATCCTGGAGGAGATGGTGCTTACCCTGCTGAACCAGGAATTGATGCGCAGGGGAGACCAGATTAGGCAGCGCAGGGATGTGGAACGGTTCCGGAGGGAGGTTCTGGAAAGGCTCGCCAGGAAAAGCAGGGAACAGCGGAAAGAATATCTTGATGTGCAGAGGGAAAGGGATGCCCTGTATGAGCGCTACGCAGTCGGCCAGATGGATGCCCGGGAATATAGGAGCAGGGCCGACGGGCTGGCTGGCCGGATGGAAGGCTTATCCAGTAAAATCCAGGCAGCAGAGCGGGAGCACAGCCGGATAGAGGAAGAGGCAGACAGGGACAAGCAGGACATGAAGCAGATCATCCGCTATTCCCATTTGGAGGCATTGACCCAGGAGGCGGTGGATGTCTTTATCCGAAGGGTGGAAGTCTATAAAGATAAGAGGGTGGAGATTGAGTGGAATTTTTCGGAGTGAGATGGGGCTTTCGACAAAAGGTAAGTGGGGGCTGATGCGGAGTTAGTCTTGAAATACCCTTAC
>CAMQOJ010000367.1 GCA_947003375.1 uncultured Lachnospiraceae bacterium | reverse complement strand
CTGTGCAGCCCCCGGCAAGGGCTTTGCCTGGCGCCAGGTTTTCCAAAAGCAGGCCTCCTGCCGCATTCCACATCACAGATTACAGTGCTTCCTCCATGTCCCCCGGAAATACCGCCCCACAAAGCAGCACACCCGGAAGACCCAGTCCGCCACCATGGCGATCCACACCCCCACAGCCCCCATGCCCATCCGGACGCCGAAGACCAGGCTCAGCCCGATGCGGAAGGTGACCATGGAGAAAACCGCGATCGTCATGGTATATTTCACATCGTTACAGGCCCGGAGCATGTTGGGCAGCACGAAGGAAGCAGGCCAGAGCAGGATCGCCAGGCCGTCATGGATCATCACAAGGATATAGGCGAGCTCCGTGGCCTCCGCCCCCAGGCCGTAAAGCCCCAGGATCGGATGCAGGAACAGCAGGATCAGGCTGTTTGTCACCGCCGTGGCGGCATATGTGACCAGCAGCAGCTTTTTCGTATAATACCGCACCTGCGCCAGATCCCCGGCTCCCACGCACTGCCCTATCACGGTGATCATGGCCAGGTTCATGCCCTCCCCGCTGATGCAGCCCATGCTGTCCCGGCCGTTGGCCACGCCGCTGGCGGCAATCTGCGCCGTGCCGAAGCCCGCGATGATGCTCACCACGATCACACGCCCCAGTTGGAAAATGCCGTTCTCGATGCCGCTGGGAATCCCGATATAGAGGATTTTCCGGATGACCCTCCACTGGAACCGGAACCGTTCCCTGTTGAGATGGATCGGGCGGTCAGGATTCCGCAGAAGGACATACAGGCACAGTCCCGCCACGGCCCTGGACACCAGCGACGGCACCGCCACCCCCGCCACGCCCATCTTCAGGCCGAACACGCAGAGGGCATTGCCGCCCACATTGATGATGTTCATCAGCACGGACACCTGCAAGGTGATTCGGGAATTCCCCATGGAGCGGAACAGCGCCGCGCAGGCATTGTACACGGCGAGAAAGGGGAAGGACAGCGCGGAGATGATCAGGTAGAGGACGGCATTGTCCATCACGTCCTGCTCTATCCTGCCGAAAAACAGGTTCAAGATCAATCTGTGCCCGGCTATGACCAGAAGGGAGATCACCATGGTGATCAGGGCATTGACCCAGAGGAGCTGCTTCGCGGAGCGGCAGGCCTCCTCCCGCTTCGATGCTCCGATGAACTGGCTGGTGACCACCGCCCCGCCGGTGGCCAGAGCCGCCAGGATGCTGATGATGAGGTTATTGAACATGTCCACCAGGGAGACCCCGGACACCGCCGCCTCGCCCACGGAGGAGATCATCATGGTGTCCGCCATGCCCACCGTGATGGCCAGGGTCTGCTCCAGAATCAGGGGGATGATCAGCTTTTTTAAATCTTTGTTGGAAAATATCATGGTGCCGGTATCTTTTTCTCCAGTTTTCATCTGTTCCTCTCCCGTCTGCTCAAGGCAGCCGTCCCCATATGCTATTGCCCGGCGGCAGCTGTCAGGCTGAAATCTGAGATATAGTATATCAATTATCCTGGCCATATTCAATTATTCTTTTTCGATTAGATTGAAAAGATTCCAGGCAGAGCCGCCCTGGGACACCGCCATGCCCCATTGGAAACAGGCGCGAAAAGCGGCAGGGCTGTCGCGCCCTGCCGTCTCCGGCGCTTCGTCACCGCATGACGGAGCGTAAGTTATTCTGGAATCCGCTTTCAGTTCTTACAGCCGCAGTCCTCGCATCTGTCGAATTCGCAAAACCGCACTTCTCTATTTCCGCCATGGACAGATTGCGGGGGAGCTGGTGGACGATGGCCGCCACGATTTCCAGATGAGCCCTAAATCGAAAACTTTTTCACTTCTTCCTGTGTAAGCTCGACCAACTTCTTTCCGCATCTCCTCGCATATCTTGACAATTCAAGCAGGTTCACATGGCAAGACGGTGCATTAACATATGGATCGGGTTGTTCAAAGTAGCTCTGAGCCGGAATCTGATTTTCCATAAACTTAGGCCTCGTTCCATTCATAATGATACACCTCCAATAGATTCTTTGCCTGTTCCTCGCCAATAAAGAACTGGTACTGATGCAGCATTCCCAGATACTCCGCATGAAATACATCCATATAGTGCTTTAACAATTCTGCATTTGCAGCAAAGCCATGAATGGCTCCTTCATAACCCCATTCAATCGATTTATCGGCAGCTATGGCGAAAAGATGGCCGCCTATGCCAACATATTTTTGACTGCCAAACTCATGCCTGTTATTATGAGGAGCCGTGCAGGCCCAGTGAAGATAAGCGGCATGGGAGTCCTTGTCATTTCTGACGCCTACCAGGCCTTGGATTGAATTGTCGTCTTTTAGAGCAAGGGCATATACTTCGACATTCTTTGGTATCTCATTCCAGTTAATGTGCCAACCATTGGACTTCTGGAATTTCTTAAGATATGTACGGCTTTCGATTTTAAATACGACAGTTTCCTTGATATCGCCTGTCACTGTGTCTTTCAGACAGGGAACGATTTCATCTATCCAAATGTCGATACAGCCTTGTTCCTTTCCCTGTATGTCCGACAACAGAAAGTATTATGTTCTGTTATGCATAACTTGATTGTACCATATTTTCACCGTTTCCTCAACCGGAATCACTCCGATTAGATTGAAAAGATTCCAGGCAGAGCCGCCCTGGGACACCGCCATGCCCCATTGGAAACAGGCGCGAAAGCGGCAGGGCTGTCGCGCCCTGCCGTCTCCGGCGCTTCGTCAACGCACATGGCGAAGCGTAAGTTATTCTGGAATCCGCTTTCAGTTCTTACAGCCGCAGTCCGGCTTGTCGTCGCAGTCCTCGCATCTGTCGAAGGCCGGATTGAAGGCGTAGAAGTTCCTGCTGTCCAGCTTATCCTGCACCATGCGCAGGGCTTCGCCGAAGCGCTGGAAATGCACAATCTCACGCATGCGCAGGAACTTGATGGGTTCGCAGACATCCGGCTCCTTCACCAGCCGCAGGATATTGTCATAGGTGGTGCGTGCCTTCTGCTCTGGTGCAATCATATAAGAACAACTTTTTATTAAAAGTTCCAGTGAATTTCAATAGGAACGTCTCTTGTGCCAGGAATCCTCTTGCCAACAGATATATAATCAATTAGTATTTCCACGATTTCTCGATTAAGGTGATCCAAGTTGGTATATTGCTCAATCAATTCACGGCGATTGTCGCCTTCAATAATTTTTTCTTCTATTATTGTTAACTGATTTTGGCTTTCTGCCAGTACTCTTTCTAATCGTTCACGATCTGTGATAAAGTCTTTTGACATCTCTACATAATCGCTTTCGGATATTAATCCCTTAACCTTATCCATATATAGTTCTCGTACACCTTTTGAATAATCTGCTATTTTTTTCTTGTAAGCGGCTATATCCGCAGTTAAACGTGCTTTTTGCCCATTCAAATTATCACAAAATTCAATATTTTGCTCTAACTCATCTTTATCAAGATACTCAGATATCATATTGTTGAGTTCATTAATGACAAGACGCTCCAGTCTATCAACTGAAATAAATGAACCTATACAAGCATTTTCTGCAACATGATGGTTTGGACACTTAAGATAATGCTTTCCTTTATTTTTTGCCGAACGCATAATATACCCACAATTTGCACATCTGGCTTTCCTTGCAAATATACCTATTGTACCAATGCTAAAAGGTTTTGCTTTCTGTGCAATCAAATTCTGTACATTATTCCATAAGTTCTGATCAATTATTGGCTCATGTGTGCCTTTTACCACATACCACTCACTTTTGGGACGAGGTTTATTTTGCTTGGTTTTATATGATATGCTTCCATACTTACCTTGCACCATATTCCCGATATAGATTTCGTTTACCAGCATATCAGCAATTGCATAATATTTCCATAATGTACTATTTTTAGTTTTTGGCGATTGATAACGTAATCCTTTTAAACGTTTATATTCTGTTGGGTTAGGTATACCTCTGTCATTAAGCATACGAGCAATTGCAGTCTTCCCATATCCTTGTGAAAATAAGGTAAATACTTCACGGACAACAACAGCTGCTTCTTCGTCAATTATCAAGTGCCCTTTTTGGTCTGGATCTTTTTTGTAGCCATAAAGAGCAAATGCGCCAATATGAAAACCATTAATCCGTCTATTTGTTAAAACACTGCGGATATTTTCTGACATATCCTCCAAATACCATTCATTTACAAGCCCATTTATTTGACGAGATTTTTTGTTCCCCTTATTTGCAGTGTCTGCATTATCAACAATACTTATAAACCGTATACCCCAAATAGGGAAAAGTCCATGTATATATTTTTCTACAAGTTCAAGTTCGCGCGTAAAACGTGATTGGGTTTTACATAGAATGATATCAAATTTGTGATTCTCTGCATCCTTTAGTAAGCGATTAAATTCTGGGCGACGTCTATCAGCTCCTGTATAGTCATCATCACTATAAATATTGTAAAGTTCCCACCCCTGTTCCATGGAATATTGAAGCAACATTGTCTTTTGATTCTGTATACTGTTGCTATCATCAGTTTCAGATTGTTTATTTCTATCTTCTTCAGATAGACGACAATAAATAGCTACCTTCATGTTCATATCTCCTTAAAAATATTCTGAGATAGAACAAGTTGTTTTCTACATGTATTATACTATGCAGAAAACAACTTGTCATCATTGTTTTTCTATATATATACTTTTACTTCTTTCAAGTTTGTTAATTAGCTCAATCCATTTCTTTGTAAATTGAATTTTTC
>CAMQOJ010000366.1 GCA_947003375.1 uncultured Lachnospiraceae bacterium | reverse complement strand
GCTTGCCAGGGCCCGGAGGGATACTGGAAATGAGAACCTCTCTGTGGACGTGACCAGGATTGGGCAGGCCCTGGGCATGGAATATGACGAAATCCAGGCCGATGCCATCAGGCGGGCCGCCATGGCCAAGGTGATGGTGCTCACGGGAGGCCCCGGCACCGGAAAGACCACCACCACCCAGGGCATCATCGCGGCCTACCGGGCCTACGGGCTTAATGTTCTGCTGGCGGCTCCTACCGGCAGGGCGGCCAAGCGGATGACGGAGGCCACAGGCCTGGAGGCGAAGACCATCCACAGGCTCCTGGAATGCAAGCCGCCGGAGGGCTACCAGAAGGACGAGGAGAATCCTCTGGAGGGGGACGTACTGATCGTGGACGAATGCTCCATGATCGACATCATCCTGATGAACTCCCTGCTGAAGGCCATTCCGGCGGGCATGCGGCTGATTCTGGTAGGGGATATCGACCAGCTCCCTTCCGTAGGCGCGGGAAATGTGCTCCGGGACATCATCGAGTCCGGGAGCTTCCCCGTCATCCGGTTGACCCGGATTTTCCGGCAGGCACAGGAGAGCCGGATTGTCATGAACGCCCACAGGATCAACGGGGGACATATGCCGGACATCTCCAACGGAAAAGGCACGGACTTCTTCTTCGTCCAGAGGGAGGAGCCGGAGGAGGCCGCGGCGGAGATCGTGAAGCTGGTGAAGGAAAAGCTGCCCAGGTACTACGGAAAGGCCCCCGCCGACATACAGGTGCTCACTCCCATGCAGAAGGGCGTGGTAGGGGCAACCAACCTGAACCTGGCGCTCCAGGAGGCGCTGAACCCGGAAGGCGATGGGCTGCGCAGGAGCGGCTTCGTCTACCGGGTGAACGACAAGGTCATGCAGATTAAAAATAATTACGACAAGGAAGTCTTCAATGGGGACATCGGCATGATAGAGGCCGTGGACATGACGGATAGAACACTTACGGTGAATTTCGACAATCGGAAAATCGTCTATGATGCTACGGAATTGGATGAGCTGGTGCATGCCTACGCCACCACCATCCACAAGGCCCAGGGGTCGGAATACCCAATTGTGGCGATGCCGGTGCTGATGACCCATTTCGTGATGCTCCAGAGGAACCTGATCTACACCGGCATCACCAGGGCAAAGAAAGTCCTGGTGATGGTGGGGACAAAGAAAGCCCTTGCCTACGCGGTGCGCAATGTCACCGTGACGGCACGATGCAGCATGCTGAAGGAAAGGCTGTCGGGGGAGAGGGCGTGGTCCTGACCTCTGGCGGGAAGCGGTAAGCATTGCCGCGGCCAGTCAGGAGGACTGCCCCGCATTCCGCTGGGCCACCAGGCTTTTTACCAGTTTTTCCACCTCTTCCAGGCAGGCCCCGCAGACCGTGCCGGCTCCGGTGATGCTCTGTACCTCTTCCACGGTGTCGGCTCCAGAGTCCACGGCTTCCTTGATTGCGCCCGCCGTAACGGCCTGGCAGTTACAGATGATTCGATTTGGATCCATACATTGTCACCATCCTTTCAAGGACAGTATGTGCAGGATTTGATATATTATGAGGACTTTTTACGATAAAGAAGGAGAGACCAATGACAAAGAAACAGAGGGCCCTGAAAATCATCGAGAAATTGAAGGAGGAATATCCCCAGGCGGACTGTACGCTGGAATATGACCAGGCCTGGAAGCTTCTGGTCAGCGTTCGCCTGGCGGCCCAGTGCACGGATGCCCGGGTAAATGTGGTGGTGGAAGATTTGTACAAGAAGTTTCCGGACGTGGAGGCCCTGGCCGGTGCCCCTGTGGAGGAGATTGAGGAGATTGTCCATCCCTGCGGGCTGGGAAAGAGCAAAGCCAGGGATATCAGCGCCTGCATGAGGATGCTGCGGGATGAATACGGCGGAAAGGTGCCGGATGACTTTGACAAGCTGCTGGCCCTGCCCGGCGTGGGCCGCAAGAGCGCCAACCTGATCATGGGCGATGTGTTTGGAAAGCCTGCCATCGTCACGGATACCCACTGCATCCGGCTGGTGAACCGCATGGGGCTGGTGGACGGCATCAAGGAGCCTGCCAAGGTGGAGAAGGAGCTCTGGAAGCTTATTCCGCCCGAGGAGGGCAACGACTTCTGCCATAGACTGGTGGATCACGGCAGGGCGGTCTGCACGGCCCGGACAAAACCCTACTGCGACAAATGCTGCCTCCAGGACATCTGCAAAAAGGCGGGGGTATGAGAAGGCATCCGGCGAGAGAAGGGGATTCTGAAAAAATCTAAAAGCCCGGCAGCGAGAGCACCATGCAAAAGATGCGAAGCAAGAGGCAGAAAAGAACGAAATAGCAAATATATGAGCGCAACTGTAAGCCCGCGGGCCGGGATGCGCGGAAACGAGGAAAAGCATGGGAGACAAACAAATGAAACGAATCACCGCAGGAAGGCTGCCCGCAGTGCCGCTGATTACCTGCGACCCGTATTTCAGTCTCTGGTCAGGCAGCGACAACCTGTACGGGACGGACACCTGCCACTGGACGGGCAGAAGGAAGCGCGTCATCGGGACAGCCAGGATAGACGGCACGGATTACCGTTTCATGGGGCTGGGGAAGGCCCCTGCCATGGAGCAGACGGAGCTTTCCGTCACGGCTACCTGCACCACATACGGCTTCCGGGCGGCCGGAGTGGAGCTTAGCCTGGAATTCTGGACGCCCCTTCTGCTGGATGACCTGGACGTGATGTCCAGGCCCTGCTCCTATGTGGAGATGGCCGTCCGCTCCCTGGACGGGAAGCCCCATGAGGTGGAGCTTGCATGGACTTTTAGCGGGGAGCTGTGCTGCGACAATGGGCAGACGGAGAAAATCGGCGGCGGCAGCTTTGCGTTGGAAATGGGAGAGGGGCATCCCATGGGAGAGGGGCATCCCATGGGAGAGGGGCACACGGCCGGCCGCACTGCCTGGATGGGCCTCAGGCAGCAGCATCCCCTGGGGCACAGCGGGGACAGCATCGCCATAGACTGGGGCTATCTGTATCTGGCCGCGGCAGGCGGCAGCACCCTGGAAGTGTCCTACCATCAGGTGGACAGGAGCCTGCAGGCAAAAGCCGCTTTCGGCCTGAAGGAGACAGGGTGGGAGGAAGCCTCTCTGGTAGCGGCCTATGACGACATCGCATCCATCGACTATTTCGGCAGGCTGCTCCCCGGCTACTGGGCCAGGGACGGCAAGACTATCCTGGACGCGATTCGTGAGGCAATCGTCTCACATGACGGGCTGCTGGAGAGATGCCAGGCCTTTGACCAGACGCTGGAGGCAGAGACCATGGAGTTCGGCGAGGCGTATACAAAGGTATGTATCGCCGCATACCGTCAGTCCATAGCAGCCCACAAGCTGATAGCCGATGAGCAGGGGAGGGCGGTCTTCATCTCCAAGGAATGCCATTCCAACGGCTGCGCGGCCACAGTGGACGTGACATACCCTTCCACGCCCCTGTTCTTTTGCTACAATCCGGAGCTGGTGCGGGGAATGATGCGGCCCATCTTCCGGTTCGCAAAGCTCCCGGTATGGGGCTACGACTTTGCGCCCCACGACGCGGGACGCTACCCTTACGTGACCGGGCAGGTCTATGGCCTGGCGGGCTACCAGGAGGCGGCTCAGGATCTGCGGGACGGGGAGGACACCGGATACGTCTACCCCATGCTCTGGCAGATGCCGGAAAGCGCGGGGATGTACAACTTGAAAAATCAGATGCCCGTAGAGGAGAGCGGCAACATGCTGATTCTGGAAGCGGCGTTAGTGAGACTTGACCCCGAGGGGGAGAGGGAGCAGCTTTTAGAGAATCTCCCTCTGTACGAAAAATGGGTGAAATATCTCCTGGAATACGGTAGCGACCCGGGAGAGCAGCTCTGCACCGATGACTTCGCGGGACATCTGGCCCATAACGTGAACCTGGCCTTTAAGGCCATCATGGGCGTGGAGGCTTATTCTATCCTGATGCAGGCGGCTGGAAGAGATGAGGAGGCCGCCCGGTACCATGAAAAGGCCCGGGCCATGGCAAAGGACGCTTATGAGCGGGCTTCCACGGCCGACCATACCAGGCTTACCTTTGACGGTGACGATACGACTTGGAGCCTGAAGTACAATGCCGTCTGGGATTTGATTTTCGGCGCCGGATTCTGGAGCGAAGGGTTCTATGCCCAGGAAATGGGACAGTACAGGAAGAGCTGCGAAAGGTACGGCGTGCCGCTGGACTCCAGGGAGAGCTATACCAAGAGCGACTGGATGCTTTGGGCCGCGGCCATGGATCCAGAGGGCAAGGCCGTGGAGGAATTCTCCGAGCATATCCTGGCGTTTCTGGAGGAGAGCGGGGACAGGGTGCCCTTCTCAGACTGGTACATGACCCGGGACGGCAGGCACTGCAACTTCCAGAACCGCACCGTCCAGGGCGGGCTTTTCATGCCGCTGCTCTTGAAGCGCGCGAAGGAACAGGGATAAAAGTCATAAATATACTGCCGCATGAATATAGATACCATAAGCAAAGACTGCCGCCGCTTTCCGGATTTCCAGGGAAGCGGCGGCTTTAAGAGGGGCTATATGGAAATCTATGTGGTGAGGCCGGGAGACAGCGTGGACAGCATCGCCAGGGCGCTGAACGCCAATGTGGAACAGATGATATATGACAATCAATTGGTGTATCCATATGAGCTTGCCGTTGGGCAAGCTCTTTTGGTGAGCGGCTATGTAAGGGAGGCGGACAGGACGGCAGCGGTAAGCGGCTATGCCTATCCTTTCATCAGCCCCTGGGTGCTGGAGCAGACGCTGCC
>CAMQOJ010000365.1 GCA_947003375.1 uncultured Lachnospiraceae bacterium | reverse complement strand
TTCACCGTCCGCAGGGCGTTTGCATAGTCATATGTCCTGTCATCCCCCATGACGCCCACAGAACGCATGTTCGTCAGCGCGGCAAAATACTGGTTCAGCTCCCTGTCCAGTCCGGCCCTGGAGATCTCCTCCCGGAAAATCGCGTCCGCGTCCTGCACCATCTCCACCTTCCCGGCAGTCACCTCGCCCATGATGCGGACCCCCAGCCCCGGTCCGGGGAAGGGCTGCCGGAACACCAGTTGCTCCGGGATGCCCAATTCCAGGCCCACCTTCCTGACCTCATCCTTAAAAAGGTTTCTCAACGGCTCAACGATCTCTCTGAACTCCACGCAGGAGGGCAGGCCGCCCACATTGTGGTGGGACTTGATTACTGCGGATTCCCCGCCCAGGCCGCTCTCCACCACGTCCGGGTAGATCGTCCCCTGCACCAGGAAGTCCACGGCCCCGATTTTCTTCGCCTCTTCCTCGAAGACCCGGATGAACTCCTCGCCGATGATCTTGCGCTTCTGCTCCGGCTCGGAGACTCCGGCCAGCCTGTCGTAAAACCGCTCCTGGGCATTTACCCGGATGAAGTTCAGCTCATAATCGCCCTGAGGCCCGAAGACCGCCTCCACCTGGTCCCCCTCGTCCTTGCGCAGCAGCCCGTGGTCCACGAACACGCAGGTGAGCTGGCTGCCTACCGCCCTGGACAGGAGCACTGCCGCCACAGAGGAGTCCACGCCGCCGGACAGGGCGCAGAGCACCTTGCCCTCGCCCACCTTTTCACGGATGGCTTTGATGTTCTCCTTCACGAAGGAGTCCATCCGCCAGTCACCGTCACAGCCGCATATATTCCGCACGAAATTGTACAGCATCCTGGAGCCCTGGGCGGTGTGGAGCACCTCCGGGTGGAACTGGATGGCGTAGAGCCCCCGCTCCTCCCACTCCGCGGCTGCCACGGGACAGTTGGCGGTAGCCGCCACAGCCCGGAAGCCGGGAGCCATGCGGGCGATATAGTCGAAATGGCTCATCCAGCACACCGTGTGCGGCGTCACGTCCGCGAACAGCCGGGATGTGGTGTCCACGTCCACCTCTGTCTTGCCATACTCCCTGACTGCCGCCCGGGCCACCTGGCCGCCCAGCACATGCGTCATCAGCTGAGCCCCATAGCACAGCCCCAGTACCGGAATCCCCTGCTCGAACAGTTCGGGGGAGCAGGTGGCCGCCCCCTCCTCATAGCAGCTGCTGGGGCCGCCTGTGAGGATGATGCCCCTGGGTTTCCTCTCCAGGATTTTATCCAGATCCGTCTTATAAGAATAAATCTCACAGTACACATTGCATTCCCTGACCCGCCTGGCCACCAGTTGATTGTATTGACCGCCGAAGTCAATGACCGCTACCAGTTCCTTTTCCATACTTCCTCCTTTGCCCCGGACCATGTCTTCCTTTACGTTTCCCTCTTTATCGCTTTCCATTATAAAATAGGTCCCCGGACAAGTCAAGTCTGTGGCGCAATTGCGGCCCTCCGGAAAGTGTGCCAGGGACGCCTGACTGCCACAAAGAGTATGTGCAAAGAACATGCCGGCGCAAAAGGCCTTGTCATCCCTCGGATTTTATATTATATACCGCTTAACGATTTCACTTGCCGTGAAACCAGACTGCATAACGCTGACTGGTTCAATCGCATGATCACATTAGGCAGTATTCAGCGTTATGCAGTATAATAACGTCAACATCGGTTCTGGGAAGAGTGCGGCTTTGGCCGTATTGTCGGTGTCTAGGTGCAACCATAGAGAGAATCCCGTAGAACACGCGACAGCCGGTGTTATTTTTGCGCCCGCCCCCCTGTCGTCAGCGCCTTTTCCCGGCATTTCCGCCGTCTCCAGCGTCTCCGGCATTCCCGGCATTTCCAACATTTCCGCCGTCCTCCGCCCGGTTCCCGCCCTGCCCTGCCGCCAGATCCGCCAGCGGCCTGAAAGTATACCCCATCTCCTCCCATTTCGTCAGCAGCTCATCCATAATCTCCCCGTTTGTCTTCGATGTGCTGTGCAGCAATACAATCGCCCCGGGATGGATGCGCCCTGTCAGCTTGGAGAAAGCCTCCTCGTGGCTGGGCTGGGCATCCTGGTTCCAGTCCACATAGGCCAGGCTCCAGAAGAAGGTGGAATATCCCAAGTCCTTTGCCATCTGCAGGTTCTCCTTGCTGTACTTCCCCTGGGGCGGCCTGTAGTACATGGCAAGCTCCCCGCCCGTGACCTCCTTGAACAGGGCCGCCACATCGTCCATCTCCTTCTGGAAGGATGCCTTATCCGATATCCTGGACATATCCGGATGGTGATATGTATGGTTGCCCACGGTGTGCCCGTCCTCCACCATGCGCTTCGCGATCTCCGGGGCGGACTCCAGGAAATGCCCTACCACAAAGAAGGTGGCCGGGGCATTGTGCTTCTTCAGGGCGTCCAGGATGGGCTCCGTGTTCCCGTTCTCGTAGCCGCAGTCAAAGGTCAGATAGATCGCCTTCTCCTCCCCCGGCCCGCAAAAATAGGCATCGTACTCCGCCAGCTCCGCCGCAGTGGCATTGCCTGTGGGCTTCTGCCCCGCCCCGGCGAATCCCAGGCCCCAGTCCTCGGTCTCTGTCAGCAGGCTCCCTGTGGTCTGCCTGGTTTGGGAGCGAATCTCCGCCACCTCCCTGCCCAGGAAGAACATAGCGGTGAACAGGGCCATGGCGGGAACCACTTTTTTCCATTTAATCCGTCTAGTCTGAAATAGCTTTTGTGCCACATCCTTTACATAGATTGTCTTCATCTGTCTCCCTTTCGCAATCATGCTCGCGGATGAAAACATTTGCCAACAAAATGCATATCGAATGAGCGATTCTGTCATGTAAGACAAAAAACGGCAAATATCTGCGCCCACGGGCATCGCCGTGGGAATCCCGGGCAGTGGCCTCCGATGAATTCCGCATGGCTGATATGTCATCTTGCTCTAATATATGTAAAGAAAGCTTTGTCACATTCCCTGTCAGCTATTTTTTCGGTAAAAAGCCTGATAAAAACGGAAGCTCAATTAGTCATATCTTTTTACTAATTGCGTGTCATCGCCCCAGAAAGCCCATTCCAGCATACGGCACCACGCGTGATACACCGGCAGGGTCAGCTCCTGCACCAGGTAGGTCTCCCTCTCCGGCAACGCCACGTACACATCGCTCAGCTCCCGCAGCCTGCCGCCCTCCTGCCCTCCGAGACCGATGCTGCGCAGCCCCGCTGCCCTGGCCACCTTGACCGCGTTTATCACATTCTGTGAATTTCCCGAAGTGCTCAGCCCCAACAGCACATCGCCCCGCCTTCCGTAGCCGAAGACCTCCTGGGCATATGCCATCTCCGGGCTGGCATCATTGGCATAGGCGGAGCTAAGCGCCGGGTTCACCCCGATTGCAATCGCCGGAAGCGCTCCCTGCAGCCCATGCTCCAGCCCTTCGCCGGGGTACAATCTCTGGCAGGCCTGCGCGAATTCCCTCGATACTTTTCTGCGCAGCTTGAATTCCTTCATCAGCTCCCCCACGATATGCTGGGCATCCGCGCTGCTGCCGCCATTGCCGCATATCAAAAGCTTTCCGCCCTGTTCAAAACTTTTCCTCATCTCATGATAGGCCTCCATGATTTCGCCCCTACAGCCGCCCAAAGCAGGATAGCGCTCCACAAGTTCCAGCCAAATCTTTTCAATCCCATTCATTCTCTGTCTCTTCCTTATTCTCCAAAATTGTAAGCCGCCAAGGCAAGCGCGGCATAATCGCCGATATGTTCTCCCAGCTGCGCGGGCACCACCACACATGCCGCGGCGGAGGCCTCCAGCGCCTCCCGCTTCATCACCCGTTCCGCATAGGGCCAGAGCAGATGCCTGCACCTCTGGAATATGCTGCCGATGATGATGATTTCCGGATTCAGGATGTCCACCAGCATGGCCAGCCCCCGGCCCAGTTGCTCACCGCACAGCCGATAGATTTCTATCGCCAGTTCGTCTCCCCGGTCCGCGGCGATAGCTATGTCCTTGGCATTGAGCTGATCCAAGTCCTCCATCCCCTGGCACAAATCCTGGCTCATGCCGTTCTCGATTCGTTCCAGCACCTTCATCCTGGCCATCTGGCTGATGCCGGCACCGCTGCAGAATCCCTCGAAGGAGCCCATCTTCCCGTATCCCACCGGCCCCCACCTCTCCATCCTCACATGGCCTACTTCCCCGGCCATGTCGTTCGCGCCCCGGTAAAGCTTTCCGTCTAAAATCAGTCCTGCACCCAGGCCTGTGCCAAAGGTCAGGAATATCACATTATCGTACCCCCTGCCCGCTCCGTACTTCCATTCCGCCACCGCGCAGGCATTGGCATCGTTCTCCAGCGCCACAGGGAGGCCGAATTCATCCTCCAGCATCTTCTTGATTGGGATATTGTCCCAGCCCGGCAGGTTAGGCGGGTTCATGATGACTCCCCTCTTGCTGTCCAGCGGCCCTCCGCAGCTGATGCCTATCCCCATTATGTCCACTGCGGAAAGCCCTTTCCCCCGCAGCATCCTGTGAATCAATTCCATCATCTTCTGGATTGCCGCCATCGGGCCTCCTGCTTTCTTCGTCTCAAAGGCTTCCCTTTGCAGTATGAATTCCTCCGGACTCTCGTTCCCTCGCGGGTTCCCCAGTAAAACAGCACTTTTGGTCCCGCCGATGTCTATCCCTATTTTATACTTCACTTGTGAGTTAAAAGTTTTCAATAAAAGAATAACCCTTCCATATGGTTGTATCTGTCTCTTATACACATCTCCGAGCCCACGAGCCAGATGAGGATCT
>CAMQOJ010000364.1 GCA_947003375.1 uncultured Lachnospiraceae bacterium | reverse complement strand
AAGTGGGCATGCTTGCATGCACATTTGACGAATGCCGCGAGGGTCAAATACCCCGTTGCTTGCAGCGGGGTATTTGATTCATCCACTGCGGATTTTCCGGTCATCCCTGGTTTTCCGCCTGGTAACCTGTCCCGTTGAACGATCGACCGGGCCTCTTCCATCCGTTTTCTCAGGTTCGCAATCGAATGCCTGTCGATTTCCGATTGCGGAGCATCTTTGTCTTTTCGCCCTCCGGACATATTCCAAGGCTGGCGGGGCGATAACCGCCTATCTATATCGTGACGATTCAATTATATCAGATATGCTTTAAAATTGCTACACTCTATTCTGTCAGTTCACTTCTCTCCGGCGGCTGTGAAGCGGCAACACGGCCCGTTTCCGGCTCTCACCGCTGCCCATCCTGTCAGCCGTGCCCGTCATCTGTTTTCCGGCCGAAAATGCCATACCCCGGCCAAAAGCCAGGAGTACGGCTCTTTTTTCATCACTTATCACATTCCCCTCTGCCAACGCCGGTTCTGGCTCCGCTCCTGACGGCTCACTCTCTTCGCCCCATCACGGTAATGGCGATTCCTGCACCCATGAGGATCAGGGCAATGCCCTGCAGGGCCCCTTTTGCGAATCCATACAGGGCGCTGCCTCCCGGTTCCGGTATCGCGAGGCTGATCCCGTTCAGCGTAATGCCCAGGCACAAAAGCAGCGATGGACTGCGGCTCCCCAGGCATCTGTTCGTTTCCTCCTGGCCTATCCTGGCCCGGAGCTCTGCCAGAATCGTGTTCACACGGCAGATTTCCCGGACAATGAATATGACGATGGCGGCCAGCAGGCAGCAGCCCGCCAGGGGAAGCATGACGGACTCCCTGTCCGTCATGCCTGCGGCTGAAATCACTTCCATAAGGATGCAGACTATCTCCAGGATGACGGCTATCTTGAGCGCTTTTTTGATTTTCTGGTAATGTTCGATGCTGGACTCCACATCCGTATACAGCACGAAGGGCCCCTCCTCCGCCCTCTTGCGCAGGATGACCCAGGGCCCCCACAGGCATACGATCTCCACGCCCATTTCCCGCATGAAGTCCCTGTAGTCGCCGCTCACCCGGAATAACCCCTCCGTGATGTCCACCTGATAGATGTATTCGCCGGGCCTGCAATTTTCAAAAGTATAGAATCCCATCGCGAAGCCCTTCATGGCATAACCCTTCCCCGCCATTTCATTGAGGTATTCCGTCTCTTCGTCCTTATTGATGAACAGCTTGAACTTTACCATGTGTCCCCCTCCATTTTCTCCGCATTGTACAGGAGCTCCTCCAGACGCTTTTTTTCCTCCGCGAAGACATGTCTGCCCAGCTCTGTGATGACATACTCCTTCTTCTTCCGGGAATCCGTCTCCTCGCTGTATATCCGGATCCATCCCCTGGCCGCCATGGTCTGTATGGCCCCGTACAGTGTTCCCGGGCCCAGCACCACCCTGCCGCCGGTGAGCCCTTCCACCTCCTGGATGATTCCGTAGCCGTGGTTGGGCTTCCTCAGGGACAACAGGATGTAGAACAGTGCCTCTGTCAATGGTGTCTGCTTCTCCATTTCGCTTCCTTTCCTCCGGGATGCGTCTCTGTCGCCCATGATATATCGTCTGGTGATATATATGTTGTTAATATATCACCAGACGATATATTTGTCAAGCCTCAGGCTCCGTGAAACGCAAAAGCAAAAGGCCGGAGCCGCCGCTCCGGCCATGTCCTTCAGGGCTGCACGGATACGCTGCTGCCCACTCCGTTCCTGTCCCTGCATTTCCTGACTACGATTTTCCTGTCTATCCGTTCCTTCAGCTCGGCCACATGGGAGATGATGCCCACCAGGCGGTTGCCCTCGGTGAGCTGCTGCAGGGCCTTCATGGCCTGCGCCAGCGCTTCCTCGTCCAGGGAGCCGAAGCCCTCGTCCACGAACATGCAGTCCATCTGGATGCCTCCGGCATAGGACTGGATCTCGTCCGCCAGGCCCAAGGCCAGGGAGAGGGATGCCTGGAAGGACTCGCCGCCGGACAGGGTCTTCACACTGCGCTGCGTGGCATTGTAGTGGTCGATCACGGCCAGTTCCAGCCCCGCCTTCTCCCTGCGGTTGTCCCCTTCCTGCTGGCGTTTCAGTTCGTACTGGCCGCTGCTCATGGTGAGGAGGCGTATATTGGCCCGCCGGATGATGCGGTCGAAATAGGTCGTCTGGATGTAGGTCTCCAGCTCAATCTTGCGCTTGCCGCTTAAGTTGCCGTTCGCCGTGTCCGCCAGGGTGCGCATCCACACGTACCTCTTCTCCACCACGGCGATGTCCTCCCGTCTGCTCCTGACCCTGCGGAGAATCTCCTGATTCTGGGAGAGGGCCGTGTATCCGCGGTCTCTCTTTGCGCTCAGCTCCCTTTTGGCCCGCTGCCTTTCCTCCCTTTCAGCGGCCACTTCCTCCTCTCCCCGCAGACCGGCCTCCCCCGCCGCGGAAAGCTGCCTGGTCAAGGTATCGATTGCCGCTGCCAGGCGCTCATATCTGGTACGGCATTCCATCAAGTCCTTCTCCGCAGACTGATAAGCCTCCTCCAGGGCCGCTTTCCTGCTCTGGGATACCGAAATGAGCTCCAGCGTCCGCTCTCTGGTCATATCCCCCAGCTGTTCCGTAAGCGCCGCTATCTGCTGCTGTCTCGCCCCATTCTCCGCTGCCTTCCCTGCCAAAGCCACGTCCGTCTTCTGAATCTGGGCCGTGAATTGCTCCCTCTGGTGCTCCTTCCGGGCTATGGCCAGCTCCAGCTCCTGGCGCCTTTCCAGGTCTGCCCGGTTCCTCCTGATGTCCTCCCCCAATCGACGCAGAACCTCCGAAAGCTCTTCCAGCGCCCATGCGGCGCATTTTCGCAGTTCTGCTTCCTCCGGCCGGGTATCGGAGAGCGGTTCGAATGCAAGGAGGCTGTCCTGCAGCTGGCCCTGCTTTTCCGCTTTCCTGCTCTCGATCCCGGCCAGCTCTTTCTCCAGCTCTCCCAGCAGGCCGCGGATTTGAGACAGCTGCTCTTCCATCTGCCGCCCGGACTCCTCCAGCTTGCCGCGGAGCGCGATATCTGCCTGAATCCGCTTCTTCCACTCGCCCAGGACGAGGAGCCTGCTCTCTATCCGCCTCAGACATGCGGAAATGGTCCTGTCCTCTGTTTCGTGCCCTTGACTTTCCGCGGCCGGATATCCCGTCTGCCCATGGGCCCGCAACAGCCTGTCCGTTTCCTCCATAAGGGCGGCTGTCTTCCCGTATTCCGCAGCTATCTGCCTTTTGGCGGCCTCCTCACGACCCTGTAGGTTCGCCGTCCGCTCCTTGGCTCCCGCCATCTCCTCTTCCAGCCTGCACCTGTGTCTCTCCAATTCCGCCAGGCGCGCTTCCAGTGTATCCAGGCGCTTTCTTCCGGCCTCCGCCTGCTCCAGCTTGCCGCGGCTCCTCTCATAGGCCTGCCGCAGACAGGCCGACACCCTTTCAGCCGACCACTGGAGCCGGGATTGCCCCGACCCAGGCAGACGGGCCTCAGATAAATCCGGCTCGGCCAAATCTGACCCGGGCAGGGCGCTTTCCGGCAGTTCCAGCAGGAACCTTTCCCATTGCCGCCTCTTCTCGTCACACTGATTTCTGGCGGCATGCAGCGCCAACAGCATATCCTGCCGCTTCTGGTCCAGGGCTTTCTGTGCCTCCCCCATGGCTTTCAGCTTCTCGTCCAGCTCCTCCTTCCGACGGCACGCTTTCTCGGCATCTGCCAGCTCCTTTTCAAGATTCCGGTTCAACGCCTTAATTTTATCCGATATTCCGTCCACGAATTCACGCACGGTGTCTTCCCGGCCCGGCGTCGAATCCTGGGCTCCCCCCGCGTCCTCCCAGGCCTGCAGTGCCTCCATGCTCCCCAGTTCCCGTGCCATCTCCTCTGTCTGTCTCGTCCGGCGCAGAAGCTCCTCCCCCAGATATCCCGCCTTTTCGCTGAGGCGCTCCGCTCTGGCTTCGGCGGCGGACAGCTCTTTCTTCTTCCTGTCCAGCTCTGCCTTTTCCGGCACAGTCTCCGGAACAAGGGCCAAAACCGGATGGTGCATGGAGCCGCAGACCGGACAGGCCCTGCCCTCCTCCAAGCCTCTGGCCAGCAGACCGGCCTGGGCATCCAGGAACTGCTGCTCCATCCTCCTGTAGGCATCCCCAAGCCGCCCTTTTTCCTCCGCGGCTGCCTGGTATTTGGCCCTGGCAGAGGAAGCCTCTCCCTGCAGCTCCTCCAGGCTTTCCGCCTCCTTTGACAGCCTTTCCAGCGCTGCCTGCGCCTCCCACAGCCTCTCCCTGCGCTGAACCGCCAGGAGCCTGCGCGACTGCACGTCCCCCAGGGCCTCCAGCTCCGCCTGGCAACGGTTCCACCGGCTCAGATGCGCATCCGCCTGGGAACATTCCTTTTCGTAGGCTGCCTCCAGGCCGCCCAACGTCTCCTGAGCCGTGCGCCGTCCCTCCGCCTGCTCCTCACATGTGCACAGCCGCTGACTGGCGGCCTCCACCTCATGGCGGCATGCCAGCGCCCTTTCCCCGATATTTTTCAGAGCCTCTCTCTCTTCCTCGCAGACTCTCCGCTCTCTGCCCAGGGCCTCTCCACGGCCCAGCAGCTCCTTCTGCTTCTCTTTCAGCAGCTCTCCCGCTTTCTCTGCCGCATCCCTTTCTTCCTCCTGCTTCTGTATGAGCTCCTTCTGCCCCGCCAGCCTTTCTTCCATCTGCTCCACCCGGGAGAGAATGGCGTCCCGGTCTCCCATGGCTTCTATCCTGTCCCGGTTCTTCGCCATGTCG
>CAMQOJ010000363.1 GCA_947003375.1 uncultured Lachnospiraceae bacterium | reverse complement strand
TGTCCTCCTCGTCTATGAGGCCCGCGGGCACGCTGAGCAGGTACTGGCCCGCGGGGTAGCGGAATTCATAGGACAGCAACAGCCTGGGCTCCTCCCCCTCCCCGTCCAGGATGACGAAGCAGCTCACCGCGTCCGCCAGCATGGCCTCGAACTCCGCATCCGACTTTACGGCGGTAAGGCTCTCCATATCCCGCCTGGTGGCGTCATAATAGTGCTTCCCCGGGGCGTACTGCAGATCCGCCACCCGCAGATAGGGGGATTCAAACAGGGTCTTTACGTTTTCTCTCTTGATTTCCGGTCTCTGTGCCATGGGGCTCATTCCTCCTGTTCCAGCCTGCGCCTCTTCGCTTCCCGCCCTGAGGCTGCTTTATGCTTTTCATGACATTTCTGGTCTGTATCTTTATCCTACCTTATTTGAGCCGGAAATACAAAGCTTTTTTACAAATCTCCGCCCTGAAATTCCCTTATGTCCAGATCTCCGCTGACCGTGGATACCTCCACGGAATGGGTTCCCGCTCCAAGCTCCCCTTCCGCGTTCTTACCTCTCTTGTCAAAGGACAGCGCATCGTCGAAGAATGTCCCGCAGTCCCCGCTGGTGGTGCCGAAGCGGAAGCGGAAATCCGCTGACTCCGGGAACGCCAGGTCCACCGTCCCGCTGGTGGTGGAGATGTCCATGTCCCCCGCCAGGTCCTCCAGGAAGATGCGGATGTCCCCGGAGACGGAATGGGCCGTGCCAAAGCCGCTTGCCCTGGAGACGGAGAGCTCCCCGCTGGTGGCGCTCATCCGGAAGCTCCCCTCCAGGCTCTCCACCCGGATATCCCCGGAGGTGCTCTCCGCGTCGAAATCCCCTTTGGCCTCCTCCAGCCGAATCTCGCCGCTGGTGGTGGACAGCGCTATGCTGCCTGTCGCCTGTCCCAGCGTGATGTCGCCGCTGGTGGTGGACGTGCGCAGGGGCCCCTCCAGAGCGGATACCCGAATCTCCCCGCTGGTGGAGGATATCTTCGTCTCCCCCCTGGCCTGCTCCACCGTGATATCGCCGCTGGTGGTGGAAATGTCCAGTTTTTCCGCCAGGGCACTGTCCAGGCGGATGGCGCCGCTGGTTGAAGACACCTGTATCTTCTCCGCCCGGACCTCCGGGAACAGCATGTCGCCGCTGGTGGTGGAAGCCAGAAAGCCGCCCCGGGCTGTCAGTCCGATTTCGGAGGATATCTCCCCGCTGACGGTCTTCACGGTCAGCGCCTCCATGTCCCCGGCGAAGCCCGCAGGCAGGTACACCTCCGTATAGGCTCCCCGGAAGCCGATGGAGAGGAAGGAGAAGAACCTATGTCCCGCCCCTGTGATCCTCAGCTCCCCGCCTGACTGCTCTATTGTGGAAAGCTGGCTCTGTTTTGGTTCATAATTCATGTATTCCCGGATGATGATTTCATCCCCTGTGCCCTGATAGAACAGCACGTCCGTGGAGCCTGAGGAGCCTTTTCCATAGTCTATCTTCAGGCTCCGGATGTCCTGGGCCGGGAATTTCTTCTCCTGAACCAGCGAGTAGTTCCCGCCGCCGGCCGACGGAATCCCCCTGGACAGGGAAATCCCCAGCGCCATGCACAGGAAGACCATCACCGCTCCGATTATGCCGATCAAAGCAATCTGCAATTTTTTCATAATCCTTATTCCTCCCCATTCTGCTGCCGCGGTGCGGCGCGCCTCCGGGCGCCCGCCAACCCGGCAGCCCTTCTTCGGCCAGGCCTGGCTCCCCGGCTTCATGAACCGGTATGCTTTATATTGAACACCAGCACCTCAATCATCTGGGCGCAGGCTCCCACCAGGAATACCAGCCAGGTAATCTCCCACCGCTGCGTAGTCATGCTGATGGCAAAATAGAGCAGCAAGGTCACCAGCCATATGAGCATGCTGACAGAAGTCCGGATCGCCCTCTCCCTGCTGCCGGTGTGGGCGGCCTCCTTGTACAGCTCCACCAGGTTCTCCTCCTTTTTGTTGTAGGCGGGATACATATTCGCCGCGTAGATCAGCATACAGGTAGGCGGGATGCAGATTAGCGCCGTCAGCGCCAGCCCCAGGATGCCGCCTTCCGGCGCCAGGGCATAATACATCTCGCTGACCACCATGGAGATGATGAAGACCACTCCCGCAAAGATATAGATCCCAACGGCGGCTGCCTTGAGCACTGCCCTCTTCCGCCGCTGCTCCTCCGGCAGCAGGAACAGGCTCCTGTCCTTGAGATCCTCGAACAGCTCCGTCACGTCCCCGATGGAGTCCACCACGATTCGGAACGCGTCCTCCTCCTGACAGCCCTCGCCGATCAGGTCTTCGTACTTCTCTATGGTGTTCTGTGTCATCTCCTCTTTCAGCTCCACGGCCCTCCTGGTCTTGGGCGCGTCCCTGAACAGTTCATTGATATGCTTTGTGATTTTTTCCTTCATGCTTATTTTCCTTTCTGCACTTCTTTCTGCGCTTCTGTTCGCATTCCTGTCTACATTTCTGCCTTTTTTCAGATTTCCGGAGATTCCTCCTCATTTCAGCAGCTGGTCGATGGTGAGCTTTGCCTCCTCCCAATCCCGCTTGTAGGACTGATAGGCCTGGCGTCCCTCCTCCGTGATGGAGTAATAGCGCCGCCTGGCTCCCACGGTCTCGTCGCCCCAGTAGGTGCGTATGTAGCCCGCCTGCTCCAGGCGGCGGAAGGCGGAGTACAGCGTGGCCTCCTTCAGCTCGCACCGGTTGTCGGTCTTCTTCATGATGTCCTTGTTGATCTGGTAGCCGTAGCTGTCCTGCTCCAGCAGATGGGACAAGATGATGGCCTCCGTGTGGCCCCGTAAAATATCGGACGTAATCGACATAGGCATCTCCTTTCTGGTTACAATATACCCCTATATACCTCGTCTGTCAAGGTATATTTTTATTTACAGTATATATTTTTGAGAAATATTTTACATTGGGCCATGGCGGGTGATTTTTCCAGACATCTGTGCTACAATAGGGACAGAGATTGGATTGAAAGGGGATAACATGGAATTTCAAAGCTGCTTTCCCATATGGGATCAATTGGACACAGTACAGCAGGCCCGCATCCTTGGCAGCCTGGTAAGCCACCGCGTCAAAAAGGGGACCGTCATCCACAACGGAAGCATGGATTGTACCGGCCTGCTCCTGATCAAATCCGGGCAGCTTCGGGTCTACATCCTGTCGGACGAAGGCCGCGAGATTACGCTCTACCGCCTGTTCGAACTGGATATGTGCCTGTTCTCGGCCTCCTGCATGCTGCGCTCCATTCAGTTCGACGTGACGATCGCGGCGGAAAAGGACGCGGAATTCTGGGTGGTGCCCACCGAGGTCTACAAAAGCATTCTGGAAGAATCCGCACCGGCGGCAAATTACACCAATGAGCTGATGGCCTCCCGCTTTTCGGATGTGATGTGGCTGATGGAGCAGATCATGTGGAAGAGCCTGGACAGGCGCCTGGCGGCATTCCTTCTGGAGGAAGCCTCCATCGAGGGAACCGACAGGTTAAAGATCACCCACGAGACAATCGCCAACCATCTGGGCTCCCACCGGGAGGTCATCACCCGGATGCTCCGGTACTTCCAAAATGAGGGGATGGTCCGGCTGAGCCGGGGCGTCATTGAGATTACGGATGCGGATAAGCTGGAAGAAACAATCGGGCAGCCGTAGCGGCAAAAAGCCATGCCCTTCCTCCGGAAGGACATGGCTCTCTATCTCTATTCATAATGCTTAACGATTTCACCTGCCGTGAAACCAGACTGCATAACGCTGACTGGTTCAATCGCATGATTACTTTGGGCAGCATTCAGCGTTATGCAGTATATCCATGCCGCAGTCGGCCGCGCTTTCCACCAGGCGGCGGTCATTCCTCACCGCATCGTAAAAGCGGAAGCCGCCGGAGAAGTTATAGGCCTCGTATCCCTGTCCTTCCAGGATGCGGCAGGCAATGTAGCTGCGCAGCCCGCTCTGGCAGATGACATAGACAGGCTTGCCTTTTTCGATTTCGGCAAGGCGCTCCCGCAGCTCGTCAACGGGAATGTTGCGAAATCCCCGGATGTGCCCCTGTGCGTATTCCCCTGCCGTCCTGGCATCCAGCAGCGTGACGCTGCCGTCCCTGGGCAGCCCGTCCACATCCTCCAGATGCCACTGCTTCAAAATGCCGCCCGCGATGTTGTCGATCATGAAGCCTGCCATGTTCACGGGGTCTTTTGCAGAGGAATAGGGCGGCGCATAGGCCAGGTCCAAATCTTTCAGCTCAGTGGCTTTCATCCCTGCATGGATAGCAGTGGCCAGGACGTCAATGCGCTTGTCCACGCCCTCGTAGCCTACGATTTGGGCGCCCAGCAGACGGTATGTCCCCTTCTCGAACACCACTTTCATAGTCATGACTCTGCCGCCGGGATAGTAGCCCGCATGGCTCATGGGAGAGAGGATGACCGTATCCAGATCCAGCCCGGCTTTCCGCCCATGGGTCTCATTGATGCCGGTGACGGCTGCGGTCATGTCGAACACCTTGATCACGGAGCTCCCCTGGCTGCCAGCGTACCTGCTGTCGCCGCCGCAGATATTGTCCGCAATGATCCGCCCCTGTTTATTGGCAGGCCCGGCCAGGGAGAGCAGCACATCCTCACCAGTGACGGAATGCCTCACCTGGACCGCATCCCCGGCAGCGTATATGTCGGGGACAGAGGTCTCCATCCGGCTATTGACTACAATGCTGTCTTTTATTCCCAGTTCCAGTCCGGCTTCCTTTGCCAGGGCCGTATCCGGTGTGACGCCGATGGCAAGCACTACCATATCCGCATGGAGAGGCTCATTGT